>JAIXSD010000393.1 GCA_027484885.1 Rubrivivax sp. | reverse complement strand
ATGTGCTGCACCTGCCGCTGAGCCAGCTTGAGCAGCGCCACACAGAACTGCCGCGAGACGCCAACCTGATCCTTGCCTGTGCCGCCGGCGGCCGCAGCCTGCAAGCCATGCAGTTCCTTTTGCACCGCGGCCACACCCGGGTCCGCAATCTGGCAGGCGGCCTGAGCGCCTGGATGGCGCATGGCTTCCCCGTTCATCAAGGCTGAAGTTTCAGTTCGGAGGACTTGTGGCATGGCGGTGATGCGCTCTGACCATCGGCGCGATTAGTCGACAATGTGTATTATGTCAACTTTAGGAAATCAAAAACAACGGCCATCCAAAACTCCGATGCCCTTGAGGGACTCTGTCTCCTTCAGGCAGTGCCCAGCAAACGCGCCCCCGATCGGAGGCTGCAACAGCAATCAAGATGCAGTCGCGCGCAACAGCCCGCTCTGTGCCATCGGGATGAACCCGGGCTGGCGATAGCCGCCGAATTTCGCGCCAATGTCAGCAGCACTCCCGTTGAGCGTCAGGTACAGCAGGTAGACCAGATAGTCCAACTGGCTGTCGGTACTGCTCTGCGCATCCAGCGACGCCTGCGCACGCGCGACAGCCGCACCCAACTGCGCATGCAGGACCCGGGGAACCCAAGGCTGCGTGGTCGGCACGTCCGTGCCATCGACGCTGGGAGCGACATCCGACAGCCATCGACGCGCCTGCACCACAGCCATCGACAGGAAGCGCCGGGCATTGGGCCCGCTGCTCATGCCCACGGGCGCACCCGACGCCTTCGGGTCGGTAGTGGGCACGAGCCACAGGCTGACCTTCAAGCCCTCTGCGTTGCCATTCAGGCCGAAGAACTTGTGCGCGTTCACCAATTCGCCCGGGCGGTTGGAGATGAACAGGTTGTCCCTGGAGAAGCGCATCGCATCTTGGTAGGTTGTCGAGTCCATGGTGTAAGACTCGTGGTCGCTTCCGTCCATGAAAAGGCCGCGCACCTCGCGGGCTCGCTGAAGCACCCACCCCGTGGGGCTCCACCAGAACAAAGCGACATCCCCTGGCGTGATCAGCGGGTCGAAGTTCGAGGCGGCGATGCGCTCGCCCGACGTGGCGGTGAAGTGCTGACCGTCAAAGACGCGGCCCTCCTCCGCCGTGCGCTGGGCAATGTCGATGTCACCTCGACGGACGCTCACCGTGTCATCCGAATTCCGGATGATGTTCTGCACCTGAACGCCCTCCTTGTAGTCGGCCTCGATGGTGTCGGCAAACCTGTCGCCATCGGTGTCATACAAGCGCAACTCCAAGCCGGCCACGATGCCCGTCGCGACCTCCAAGGCGGCGGCGTCATAGCTGGCGACCACCCTCTGGCCTCGGTAGCCTCCTTTCCAAGAACCCGTCGAGGCGTCATAGCTCAACCAGTTGACCTGGTTCACCGGATAGCCGTTCGGCATGTGCTGCCGGAAGTCCGCTTCAGAACTTGGGATCGGAAAACCGTTGATGCTGAACTTGCCGGCGACGATCACCGCCGCGACACCGGCCGCTGCCGAGCCTTGTTTGAAGTAACGGTCGTAGCGGCCATCGGTGATGCGGGCCGCATCCTGCCCCATATTGAGCACCACGGCGCGTAGCAGCGTGCCGCTGACATCGCTGACATCTCTGAACTCGGCTGTGGCAGCGCCGCTGGCCGAGGAAAGCGCCGCGGCAGCGCACGCCATGACGGCCTTCGCAAGCCATGTTCCCGAATGTGAGGCCACGACTGACAAGCCCGGCTCAGGCTGCGAAATCGGTGATTTCATCGTGCTGTACCTCGGCCTCATGCGGGCTGGCGAACCGCGGCTTCGGCCCAAGCGAACAAGCTGTCCAGCTCGTAATCACCGCTGTGAGGCCGCGCCCAGGGCAGAGCCAAATCCACGGCGGCACCGCGCTGGCGGGCGGCGGCAGCTAGCAGGGTGGGCACCGCCAGCGAGGTGTCGCGGTCCAGGCTGCCATGGCGGATGCGCCAATGCGGGGACACCTTGGCGCGTGCGTCCAGCAACTGCTGCATGGCATCCATGGACTTCACCGTGCCGGCGTCCGCCCGGGCGGCACCGCTCACAGTCGAGTGGCGCAGCGAGTACGCGGTGAAGTGCCGCTTGTCGACACGCGCATCGCCAAAGAGCTGGTTCTCACCGGTCTCCAGCGAGAAGCCGTCAAAGGCCGGCTGAGCCTTCATGCGGCCCACCGTGCGGGCGTAAGCGCTGAAGTCCACTGACTGCACACGCCCACCTTGAACACGCAGCCAGGCGCTGTCGGACAGGTCACGCCCGCCGTCCACGGCCTGCTGAGCCGAGGCCTGCAGCAGCGCGGCGATGTGCTCGCGCAAGCGCCCCTGGCCATTGGGCTCCAGCGTCAGCGGGCCGCCGTCCGGCGTCTTCAGGCCCAGGCCGTTGACATAGGCTGCGAAGGCTTCGCGCATTTCGCCAGAGAGGGTCAGCTGGGCGTCGCTCAACTGGCCGATCATCTCGGTGCGCTGGGCCCGGAAATCCAGCATGGAGATGGCGATGTTGCGGTATTCGCGCAAGCCTTCAAACTGCCATTCGTAGGCCTCGTCCGCATGGGCCAGATTGGTGATGGGACAGAAGGCGGAGACCGCGAAGACATCGTCCCGGCCAGGTGCTGCACCGAGCGCGCGCAGGTCAGCCTCGTAGTCCGGGAGGTTGCCGCTGGCCCCCAGCAGGGCCGACAGCGCGCCACCGGCGCTGGTGCCATTGGCAACAATGCGCTCCACGTTGCCCGGCAGGCGGTCGGCGTTGTGACGCAGCCAACGCACTGCGGCCTTCAGGTCCACGATGGCGGCCGGCGCCTTGCCGGTCCAGCGACCATCGGACGCCTGCAGGGTGCGGCCTCTCGCACCAGGCGCGGCCACCACGAAACCGCGCGCCAAGGCCATCGCACTGGCGCTGGGAGCCGGCGCTTCGCCGGGCGGCCCTGGCATGCGGTTGACCAAGCTCCCAGGCTTGGCCGGCATGTACCCCCCTACCCCGTTGGGCAGGAAGATCGGCGCCGTGCGCGCTGTGAAGCCAGCAATGCGGCCACCTTGAAAGTAGGCCTCAGGGATGTACAGATTCAGCGCCTGGTAGTCCGGTTCGACCGGCTTGGCCACTGTGGGCAGCCCTTCGTAGGCGCGCACCCGAATGGTTTGCCCGCCGACCTTGAGCTCCTGCGTGCTGTAGCGGGTCAAGTCAGGGCGCAAGCCATCCTCCGTCGTGCTGACGGTTTGAGCCTTGCTGGCTTGTGTGTTGCTGGCCGAGCTGGCGGCCATACCAGCCAGCAAGCCGAGGGCGAATTCGCGGCGATTCATCAGGTTTGCTCCCGGGCACTCGGGCCCTGCTTGAGTTGTTGCATGAAGGCCTTGAAGTGAGGACCAAAGTCAGCAAACAGCGGATGCGCCCGGTGCTGCAGCATCACCTCACTGAACAATTTGAGGCCCACCGCCAGAGCCGTGGCATCGGCCTGCGGCAAGTCACCGCGCTGGCCCATGCGAGCCACGATGGCGAGGATGTCGTCATGATTGCCCGTCTCGAAGCTCAAGGCCCGATCTGGGGCGGGCAATGAGCCATCCGGCAGCGCCAGATGCTCAACGGTGATGCGGTAGCGATGCTGCTTCATGCAGGGAACTCCAGTCGCTGAATGGTGGAGGCGGCCTCGTCAATGACGGTCGCAATGCGGCGGGCGAGCTCCGCCTGGCCACTGCCATCGGCCATGCGTTGCTGCAAAACGGCTTTGAGGTTGGCCATGGCGCGTTCGATGTCCGGCGAACGGCCTGCGGCCATGCGCTCCTTGCCTTGCTGCAGCCGCCCCTTCAGCCCCTCCAGCTCGGCGCTTTGCTGCGCCAGCTGCGCCTGGCCATTTGGTGTGATCGTGTACTGCTTGCGGCCGCCCTCGCCGTCTTGGACGATCGCCCAGCCCATGTCGACCAGGTAGGTCAGCGTGGGGTAGATCACGCCGGGGCTCGGGCTGTAGTCGCCCCCGACCAGCGATTCAATGTGCTTGATCAATTCATAGCCATAGCAGGGACGTTCGGCCACCAGACCCAGCGCGAGGAGCTTGATCGCTCCATGCTCGAACATGCGTGCGCCACGCCCGCCGCGCTCGGGCCCGCCACCGTGCCCACCGCCATGGCGACCCAAGCCACCGCCGCCACCTGCGTGGTGGCCGCGACCACCCGGGCGGCCTCCCGGCAGGCCGTGCCGTGTCAGTTGCTGAGTCGGTGCGTCGCACACAGAGACGCCACGACGGCCCGGAAAACCAAGAGAGAAATGCTTTCTGAACATCGTGCAACCAAGTTCATTGAGATGCATCTACGATATATCTCAAGACACGACTTGTCCAAGGTTCTGGCCCAACTTTGCAGAGCTTCACCTTCTGCAAAAGACGGCTCCTCCACGGAGCTGCCTTGCCTGAAATCATTCCGATTGATGTATGCAATCAGAAATGGTGAGCTCACTTACTTCACTGCCATCCGCACCATAGAGGCCTGGCGATTGCCATTCCTTCCTCACTGCAAAGGCACTGAACATGAGCGACATCATTTGGCCGGCTGGCTACGTCCCCGGCTTCACCGACAACTACTGCTCCAACGAGGTCATCGTCACCGGGCTCACCGCAGAAGAAATCTGGCCCTTCTTGAACATCCCTAGCCGTTGGCCGACCTACTACGCCAACTCGGCGGACATTCGCTTCTATGACGGCAAAGGTCCCGAGTTGACGCCTGGTGCACGCTTCTACTTCTCCACTTTCGGCTTCCCCGTGGAAGCACAGGTGGTGGAACATGTGCCGCCGGTCAAGGGTCAAGCCGCTCGCGTGGCCTGGCATGGTTGGGCCGGAGAGCCTGGCGCAGAAGACCGCCTCGATGTGCACCATGCCTGGTTGATCGAGGAACTCTCGGGTGGACGGCTGCGCATCCTGACGCAGGAAACGCAGTGCGGCAAACCCGCCCAAGACCTGGCAAAGGCGCAGCCCAACCCGATGATCAACGGCCACCAAGATTGGTTGAATGGTCTGGTTCAGGCGGCTCGGCTGGCCAAGCAGTCATGAGTCAGCGCATCGCCGTTTTGGGTCTTGGCGCCATGGGCAGCCGCATGGCTGGGCGCCTGCTACAGGCCGGACATTCAGTCACCGTGTGGAACCGCAACCCCGCTGCCGCACAGGCCCTGGTGGATGCGGGAGCCAGGCAGGCGCGGACGCCACGCGAAGCCGCAAAAGACGCGGAGGTCGTGATCGCCATGCTGCGAGATGACCCCGCCTCCCTGTCTGTGTGGTGCGACACCCGCCACGGGGCCTTGCTGGGCATGGCCCCGGGGACGATTGCCATCGACAGCTCCACGCTGTCGATGCCCACGGTTCATCGCCTGGCCCAGGCCAGTGCAGAGGCCGGCGTGCACTTTCTGGACGCTCCGGTATCGGGTTCTCGGACGGCCGCCGAGACCGGTCAGCTGGTCTATCTGGTGGGCGGAGAGGAGGCCACGTTTGCGCGCGCCCAACCGCTGTTGCAGACCCTGGGCGCTGCCGCCACGCATGTCGGGCCGGTGGGCCACGGCGCTCTGGCCAAGCTGGCGACCAACACCTTGCTGGGCCTTCATGTGGCGGCGCTGGCAGAGCTGATTGGCATGCTGCAGGCGCAGGGTGTTGCGCCTGAAGCCGTGCTTCAAGCCGTGGCCACGACGCCGGTCTGGGCCCCTGTGGACCACTACCTTTGCGGCTCCATGCTGCGCTCGGAGTTCAGCCCGCAGTTCCCGATCGAATTGATGGCCAAGGACTTCGGCTATGTGCTCGATGCCGCTGGCGGAGGTGCCCGCCTGCCCACGGTGGCGGCAGCACGTGAGGTTTTCACCCTGGCCGCTCGGCTCGGGCTGGGTCAAGACAATATGACCGCTGTCGCGCGGCTCTATGAGCGAGCGCCTGGCCACGGCGCACCGGTGTCATTTCAGGTGTCGGACTTAGCAGCCGGCTGACCGCAGGTGCGCACCAGGAGGTCACGCACCCAGCGCTGTCGCGGGTCGACATGGGTGCGGGCATGCCAAGCCAAAACCTTGGTGAAGCCCGCAACCTCCAAGGGCGCCGGGCAGACCTCAAGCCCTGTGACCCCCACGAGCAAGCGCTCGGGGACCAGCGCCGCCAGATCGGTGCTGCGAACCAAGTCCAGCAGCATGCCAAAGCTGGGCACGGACACCTTGACCTGGCGCTGCCGCCCAAGCCGAGACAGCGCCTCGTCCGTCGCTCCAGAGAACCCGCCCCCTTGCAGCGAGACGATGCCGTGGTCCAAGGCGCAAAAAGTGTCGAGCGTCAGTGCCTCCGGCCCCACGGCAGGATGCCCCTGCCGCAGCACGCAGACATAGCGCTCATCGAACAGCGGGCGGACATGCACATCGGCCGGCGCCATCTGCGGTGTGATCAGGGCCAAGTCCAACTCGCCGCGCTCCATGCGCTCCAGCAGTTCGGGCCCATGCGCTTGAATCACGGCCACCCGTATATGCGGGGCGAGGGGGCGAAGCGCTGCCACAAAGGGCATGACCACCGCCCGCAGCGCATAGTCGGTGGCAGACAGGGTGACGGTGAATGCCGCGGTCGCAGGATCGAAAGCCTGCGGCTGGAGCACGGCCTCGATGTCAGCCAGGATGCGTTTGATGGGTCCGGCGAGCGCCAACGCGCGCTCAGTGGGCGCGATACCGCGCTGGGTCCGCACGAACAGCGGGTCGCCCAAGGCGTCACGCAGCCGATTGAGGGTGGCACTCACGGCCGGCTGCGTGACCGCCAGTCGTTCTGCTGCCCGCGTCACATTGCGCTCATCCATGAGGGCATCGAACGCTTTGAGCAGGTTCAGGTCAAGCTGGCGCAGCTGCATGGTTTAGCGCTCTTCCCGGTCTCGACCGAGCGCAGCCTCCAGTCGGCTGCTCACGTCCGTCATCGCCTGGTTGATGTGCAGGAGTTCGGTGTGTGCGACGCCCTCGGTCATCAAGGCCACCACATCGGCCTGGATGGCTGCTGTTTGCGCCGCCATCTCGAACCCCGCGGCGGTCAGCGTCAGGCGCTTGACGCGGCCATCCAAGGGGTCGGCCTGCCGACTGATCCAGCCTTTGGACGCCATGTCGTTGAGCAATCCGCTGACATGACTTTTGGCCGTGAAGCACCGTGCCGCGAGAGCCTGCTGGTTCAAGCCCGGCTGGCGCCGCAGGTTGACCAGGATCTCGTGTTCAGAGGTCTTCACCCCCAACTCAGCCAAGCGAGCGCCGATGAGCTCACTGCACAGGTGGTAGGCGCGGACCACAGACAACCAGCTGCGAGTGCCGGCGTCTTCAGGGGATGTTGAAGCGGGTGCGGGTGGCATTTTCTTGTTAATGGTTCGCAAATGAACTAAATTGTTCGCCTTCGAACTATCTTAGAGGCTTCTCAATGAATTTGTGGCTGCGCCTGATCTGGGCCCTGCTTCGCGCCTGGCGCCTCGCGCCCATTGAGCCGGGCGCGGTGATTGAAAGACATATGCGCGTCTGGCCGGGTGATCTCGACATCAATGGTCACATGAACAACGGCCGTTACTTGACCATCATCGACCTGATGTTGGTGGAGTATTTTGTGCGCAGCGGCTTTGCGCGCGTCATGTTGAAGGCGGGCTGGCGACCGATGAGCGGGGGCGCCCTGATTTCCTACCGCAAGGGACTTCAACCCGGTCAGCGTTATCGCCTGCGCTTTGCGCTTGTGGCCGCCAACGAGGCCTGGAACTTCATGCGCTTTGAGTTTCTCCGCGAAGACGGCGCGCTGTGTGCAGCCGGCTACATGAAGGGCGCAGCTGTGGGCAGGCAAGGACTGGTCCCCAATGTCGAGAGTTACGGCCGACTCGGCCGCTCCTTTGAAACGAAGCCATTGCCCCTCGCGGTGCAGAGTTGGTTGTCTGCAGAGCAAGCAGTGGTTTTGGAGAGTGGGCAGATGGCTTCCCCGACGGCACCTTCGCAGAGGGACTGACGCCCTTCCAAGCGCGATTTCCGATCGTCTGCTTCAGCTGTCTTCAGAGTTTTCCCGTGACCGCTGCGCGGAGTATTGCAAGGCGTTTGAAGGCTGGGCCACACATCACGCGGCGCTCTGCGCACGATCATCTGCTGTTCTGTCGCCCAACAACACAAATGCGAATCATTAGTATTACAATCGATTTCTGACGAACCCTCGTCAACCGTATCGAGGTCAGCCGCCGCCAGCCCAAATCAACCCATTCGCGTCAGCACTTGCTGGCGCGTCGTTGTGGCGAACAAGCGCCTTACCTCTCAATGAACTCAGTCCCCTCTCGGGCCCGCATTCGGACCCTTCTCCGGCTTGGTGTGATCGCCTGTGCCCACAGCAGCACGCAAACGTTGGCGGCCAGCCAAGCCTCCACAGAACCGGCGACACAAGCCATTGCACCCCGCCCTGATACGGGGACACAAGAAGCGGAACCGACTCAAGCCGCCAAGAAGGCTAAGCCTGCTGCGGCCCTATCCGACCTACCCATCGTCCGCCTGCGAGTGAAGCCCACATCCGAGGACCAGGGGGTGCGCACTTTCGATGCAGACAGACTCCGCAAAGCACCGATGATCGGCAACGACATCAATAGCGTCTTGCGCCTGAGCCCCCGTGTCCAGGTCAGCAACACCCAAGACAGCTCACTGACCCAAGGGGAAATCGCTCCGGCAGAGTTGTCGATCAACGGTGCCAAGCCGTACCAAAACCTCTTCCTTCTTGACGGACTGAGCCTGAACAACGACCTCGATCCAGCTGCCAAGGATCCCGCGCATTACGCCGACGTTCCAGGAGCGTCACTGGGCATGCCGATCGACAAAGAGCTGGTGTGCGACGTTGAGTTGCTGGACAGCAATATCAGGGCCGAATACGGAGGCTTTCAGGGCGGAGTTGTGAAGGCCGAGCTCTGTGATGCGCGCCGCAGCCTGGGTGGGCGCGTCACATGGAAGCTTGCGCGCAGTGGATGGACGAACATCTATGTCGATCCCGCACGAGCAGACGCCCTGGCTCAGTCCAATTCTGAAGCTCTTCAGCCGCGCTGGAACAAGCAGTTCTGGACCTTCAGTGGCGAAGCGCGCCCGACCCGCACCTTGGGCGTTGTGATGCAGGCGTCGATTGCGCGCTCAGAAATCCCGCTGAAAGGTTTTGCCAGCAACCAAACGCCCGGCGACCCCTCGCTGAGCAACAAAACACAGCTGAGAGAACAACAAGATGTCATGGCCAAAATCAGTTGGCGCGCCACTGATCAAACCAACACATGGCTGACATTGCGTCACCAGCCCCTGGATGACCGTTACTTCAACATCAACGGTCGGGACACTGAGTTTGACATTCGTGGTGGTGGCACTCTGGTGGCCGCTGGGGCCTCGACCAACCTCGAGTCCTGGACTGTTCGGCAAGAACTGAGCTGGAGCGACATGCAGAACTCGCGACGTGGCGTCGTGCCATACATGCGTGTCTGGTCGTGGTCGGCAGCCGACAAGAACTGGGGCGACGGCTCTCGTGGAACAACCGCCATCAGCACCGAAGGCGCCTGGGGCAATGTTGACACCACCCAGCAGACAAAAAGCTACTCCCTGCGGGCTGCAGCCAAACGAGCGATTCCGGCCTGGGGCTGGGACCATCTGCTTCGTGGCGGCCTGCAGCTCTCCCAGCGGGAGGCAGACTACAGCCGCCCCAATGATCACTTTGTGTACCTGGGCACGACTGCCTACCGTGTCGCGACCAACACGTGCACCTCGCCTTTGGGTGTCGTAGACACCGAAAGCTGCTCTCTGGCTCGCTCAAATCGCTTTCCCACCAGCGGGCAGTTCTGGCGCTTCCGCGACAACTACCAGGCCGGCAGCTTCCACGTTGAAGCTGGGCAATACGGGCTGTGGCTTGAGGACCGAGCGACACGAGGCTCATTGACACTCACGGCGGGACTGCGCGCAGATCGGGACGAACTCGCTGGTCAAGCGACCTTGGCTCCACGCCTCTCGGGTCAGTGGCAGCTGGATGACCAGAAGCACAGCGTCCTCGAGTTTGGACTCAACCGCTACTACGGCCGCAGCTTCTTCAATGCAGCACTTCGGGAAAAGCGCGAGACCTTGAGAGTTACACAAACTCGTCGTGCCAGCGACTGGGCTTGGGTGGACAGTGAGCGCAGTCTCCCCACCAACAGCCTCGCAGAAATGGAAGTCCCCTACGACGACGAAGCTGTCTTAGGACTGCGTCAGCGTTTGGGCCAGCATCTGGGTGGCACCCTGAAGTGGGTCCACCGTGAATCGCGGGACCAGCTCGTGCGTGTGCGACTGCGAGACACCAGTGGCACCTTCGCCAACAACCAGTACTTCCGTTACGAGAACAGCGGTCGCGGCTCTGCAGATGTTGTGTCGCTAGAGCTTGTGGGGACCCTGGCTCATGACTGGCTCGGTGCGCGCCACGGACTGGAGTTCGGCACTGGCTGGACGCGGACCCGAAGCAACCACGTGGACTACGAGGCACTGCTGGCTGAAGGCGACGCGGACAGAGACATTGTCTTCAAGGGCCAAGTGATCAGATACAGCCAACTGCCTGCCGACAACTTCAACCGCCCTCTGATGGCGAACCTCAGCTTGGTCAGCGACTGGCTGGCACAAGGTATCAGCTTGTCGCAGTCTTTCCGTTGGACCGGCGGATACCGACGTGTCGCCAATACCGGCAAGACCGAAACACGAGGCACCGATGTGCTCGACGTTTTCTCGGAAACCCCTTTCCCGAGCGCCTACAGCTGGGACATCTCTGTGCGTTGGCGCCCGAACTGGGGCTACCAACGGCCCTTCATGCAGCTCACAGTGAGCAACCTGACCAACAAGCGCAACATCATCAGCATCAGCAGCACCGGTATCGTGAACTATGAAACCGGCCGCAGCGCAACCGTACAGATGGGCTATGAGTTCTAACCTCAACTGGCGACGTGCCATGCTGGCGCTCACGAGCATGTTTGCTCTGGGCTGCACCAGCATCTCCGTGCAAGCCCAGACGACAGCGCCGGCCAACCCGTCTTCCACCATGGACTGCGGCGCTGACGCCGCATGCCTCAGGCGCGCCTACGCGGGCCCGAGCAGCACCTGGCCGCGCCCCACGGTCGACAAAGGGGTTCACTGGCAAGAGCTCGGTCCAAGGCCTGCGCTGCCTGCCCAAGCACCGCAACTTGCGGCACTTGGAGAAAAGCTCTTCCACGACCTTCGTCTGAGCAAAAACCAAGACATCAGCTGCGCAAGTTGCCATACCCCCCATCTTGGGTTCGCCGACGGACGGCGACTCGCCGTCGGACATGAAGGCAAGGCGGGCACTCGACACACGCCAGGTCTATGGGGCGTGGCCTTCGTCAAAAACCTGATGTGGGATGGCCGCGCAGGGCAATTGGAAACGCAGGCCTTGCTGCCGCTGCTACACCCAAGTGAAATGGCGGCCGACCTGCCGACACTGCTGGAGCGGCTGAATCGGCACACTGACTACCCTGCGCGATTTGCAAAGGCTTTCCAAGGTCAAAGCGCCATCACTCCGTCGAAACTGGGCGCCGCACTGGCAAGCTACCAGCGCACCTTGGAAGCGCCGCGAAGCCGCTTTGATGACTTCATCGAAGGTCGGCGAGATTCACTGAACGATCAGGAACTGCGTGGGCTGCACCTTTTCCGCACCCAGGCGCGCTGCATGAATTGTCACAGTGGCCCGCAAATGACTCAGCAGGAATTCCACCAAATTGGCATGAGCCAGCTCCGACGTCGAGGGGAGGACGTCGGTCGCATGGCCGTGACTGCCAAAGCCGAGGACGAAGGCGCAATGCGCACGCCCGGCTTGCGAGGGATAGCTCGGACTGCGCCGTACATGCACAACGGCATCCTGCCATCCTTGCGAGGTGTTCTGGAGCTCTACAACGCGGGCATCCCTCAGCCCCGCCTGTCAAACACCTCGATACCTGCGCCTTCCCCACTGATACAGCCCCTGCGCCTGAAGCTTGAGGACATTCAAGCCCTTGAGGCGTTCCTGGCTGTTTTGTAGAGGGGCCAAGGCCTGCGAACCCGCTTCGCGCCTTGGCGCTGGATCTCAGAGATGGTGAGGCTCGACACCATCTCTTGATTTGCAGGCATGCACAAGCGGCGATCAATGCATGGGCGGCTGCCGATGCGGCCATGTACACACGGCCTTCGAAGCCATCGCCCGCAAGGCGACCGCTGTCCTAAACGGAGTTCGGCGACCGGTCTCTGTGCACTTGTTCGTCGACCGTGAACACAGCCATCTGTCCGACCAGCTCGGCGGCCTGCGTCTCGAGACTGCTGGCCGCAGCTGCAATTTGCTCGACCAAGGCTGCGTTTTGCTGTGTGGCACGGTCGATTTGCGTGACCGCTTCTCCGACCTGCGAAATGCCACTGGACTGCTCTCGGCTGGCTGCGCTGATCTCGCTCATGATGCTCTGCACACGGCGCGTCGCTTCAAGCATTTCAGTCATGGTCGCACCCGCGTTGTCAGCAAGCTTTGAGCCTTGAGCCACACGTTCTACGCTGGTGCCAATCAGTGCTTTCACTTCCTTGGCTGCTTGTGCGCTGCGCCCGGCCAGTGACCGCACCTCGGAGGCCACAACGGCAAACCCCCTGCCCTGTTCGCCGGCTCTTGCTGCCTCAACGGCAGCATTCAAGGCCAGGATGTTGGTCTGAAACGCGATGCCCTCAATGACACTCACGATGCTCGAAATCTGCTCTGAGGAGGTATTCAGCTCGTGCATGGTGTGAATGACTTGCTCCACCGCCTTGCCACCGCGCTGAGCGACGTCGCCGGCCTGTTTGGCCAGCATGTCAGCCTGCGAGGCGGACTCGGCGCTCTGATTCACGGCGGCAGTCAACTGATCCATGGTCGCAGCTGTTTGCTGCAATGAACTGGCCTGGCTTTCCGTTCGTGATGACAAATCGAGGTTGCCCTGGGCAATCTCCGAACTGGCGATTGAAACCCGGCCGGCCACCGCCCGAACCGAAGTCACCGTGCGCTTGAGGTCCAGTCGCATGGATTGCAGGGCTGTTTGCAGGTCACCCAGGCTGTCGGTCCGACCTTCGTCAAACTGGACCTGGGTCGCCAAATCGCCTGCCGCGATGCGTTTGGCCGCGGCAGTGCTGGCACGAACGGGCTTCTGGAGGCTGGCCAAGACCAGCCGGTAGACCACGAACACGACCATTCCAGCCGCAAGCGAGGTGATCAACATGGCCATGATGGCGTCCCGGTCGGCCTGCTCGAAGTCCTTCATCGAAGCCGCAGCGAATTCGTTCCCCGCAGTGACGGTCGCATCGACACCCAACCTGTGCTCAAGATACAGCGCATGCACTGCCGGCAGCGCGTTTTTGGCGACCTCGGTTTGCCCCGAAACCAGCGGATCCACAAGCTTGCTGCGCGCAGCGGCGATGAAGGCCTGGCCTGCCACATGTTGGGCACCCAGCAATTTGGATTCCAAGCCGTGCGGCGGATTCTTGGACCAGTAGCCGACGCGCTGCTCGTACTCGGCCACCAGTTCCTCGAAGCGCTTCTTGCCTTCAGCGGCAGCCAGGCTGCCATCCAGCATCGTCGACAGAACCAAGCGAATTTCGATGAGGTACATCGGTGGCGGCAGGATGTCGGCGACCACGTCCTTGGCGACGTAGACCCTGGCCGCCGAGGTATCAAGTTTTCGAATGAAAAAGTAACCTTGAGCAGCCACTGCCAGTGCGGCCAGGACGCCAATGGCACCCAGCAATGCCATGACCCAACGTAGTGACTTGACCATGCTGCCGTCCTTCGATGTTGGCCCTGCCGATCTGGAGAGCTACGCCATGGTGCATGGGTATCGTCGAAAAATCCAGCAGATTTATCACGGACAAATCAAATTAATCATTTATATTGATTTGATACGAAATCACCATCGAGTTGCTGGGAGCAGCAGGCACCGAGGTGGACGTTGTCCCCTCAGAACGCTGGTCGAAAGTGCCTGCACCGGTAAGCCCGTGAAACGGCATTCATGGGCGCCGTGGCGCCACACCGTGCGCAGACGCTCCCTGCCGACGAGAGTGCCTTGCCTTCAATGCGGACAGGAAACGCCGCGATGCGATGACACTGCCCCGCCTGAACACGGCGCTTGCTGCCCACGGCTGGATAGGGAGGCGCAGCACTTGGCCCGGAGCGAAACGCCGAGCCAAGCGACGAGCCAGTGCAGGCAGAGCTTTAGCTCGGCTGACGACGACGCAGCAAAGCGAATGCGCCCATTCCCAAGAACATCAAAGCCGTGGTCGAAGGTTCGGGAACGGCCGTCACAGCGGCGTTGACGGCGTTGGGCGCGAAATCTGGAATCGCCGCCACACCCGAGACCGAGACACCGTTGAAGCTGGTGCCTGTGAAACGCGGCCACAAGTTCCAGGTGTAGTTGGCCTTGCTGAAGCCGTTCTCAGGCAAAACAGAGCCTGCAATGGTGGCCGTGATGGTGGAGCCGAAAATCGTGGCCGTACCGACATTGGCGCCAGCACTGGTGATAGAGCCATTGGCATTGACCACCACGGTTCGATCGAACAACACCTCGGTCAAGCCAAGGCTGCTGCCGAACACGGCCGTGCCCTGTCCACGATTGAAGCCCCAGACGTAGGCAGCCAAGGAGGTCGGCGAGATGTTGCCGGCCATGGTGGCTGACAGCTCAAAGACATCACGGTTGACGTCGTAATTGACCCAGCTGGCGATGACATCAAACTCACCCGTCTGAGCGCCCTTATAGGTGCTCAGAAAGTCCCCCATGGGGTCTGCAACAGTGACGGCCAGTGCCGGTGAGGCTGCCAATGCAGCCACGCTCACCACAAGAGCCGAACCGGCTGCATAGGCTTTACTCAATACCTTGTGCTTCATGTGTAGGTCCCAGTTGAATATCGGAAATCCGAAGGAGCCGCCGCCCAAAAGGCCTTGGCTTGGTGTGAGTACCCTCGGATCTGCAGAAAGTTTCAGCACCAGCCCGGCAAGTTAGGGGGGGCTGCGGTCGGCGGCGTGCAAGGCCGTCGAACCAGCCCTGCCGATCGCTGCCAGCCTGGCTCCGTGCAGCGATCGGCATTTCCGCTCTGAGGGCGCAGAGCCTGCAAGCACTTGAACTCGGTGCGCCGTGCCTCAGGCCATGCCCACATCAGCGAGATGCCATGCGAAGGCCATGAGGGTCCGCTCGCCTTTTGCTGGGGAACATGCATCTATCGGCAATTTCTAACAAATTGAGCAACGCCGAAAGTATCGATTTCATCAATTCATTCATCACCTGACGTTAGAGTTGGCGCATCCGAACCTCGCATCGAGCCGTTCCACAGAATCTGAGCCAGGCCCGAAAGACAGAGATGGCCCGCGTGCCACCCACCCGCCTCCCCTGAGTGCTTTTTGTGTGCTTTGATGTCCTGGCCCGGCTCAACTTCTGCAAGCGAACATTCAAGGCCAAGTTCGGCATCAGCCCCTCGTGCCCGAAAGGAAGCCGCCATGTCGACAAAAACCATGACTGTTCGCGCCAAGCTGACCGTCGCTTTCGGCGGATTGACTGTCCTGATTGCACTGCTTGCAGGGCTGGCCCTGAAAGCGCTCGACGATTCGAATCAGAACTTCGACGGCTATGTTCAAGGGGTCAACGCACGCGCCAACATGGCCGAAAGCGTTCGCGCTGCGGTGGACCGACGCGCCATTGCAGCGCGAAACCTCGTTCTGGTGAGCACCCCGGCCGACCTGGAGTTCGAGAGATTGGCGGTCACCCAAGCTCATGCGGACGTCAAAGATCGCCTCCATCAGTTGGAAAAGCTGGCCGAGGCCGCAGACGTGCCGCCCAAAGCCAAGGAGATGATTGCCGAGATCGGCCGCCTGGAGCGGCTCTACTCACCGATCGCCTTGGCCATTGTTGAAATGGCCCTCAAGAAGCAGACCGACATGGCCGTGGAAAAGATGATCGCGGAATGCCGGCCCTTGCTGGCGGCCCTGGCCAAGATTACCGATGAATACAGCCGTTACACCGCAGCCCATGCGCTAGAACTCATCGACAAGGCCGACGAGCAATACGCGGTCGAGCGAAACTACCTGCTCGCTGGCTGCGCCTTGGCCTTTGCTGCAGCGGCAGTCGCGGGCTTCTTGATCACACGCGGCTTGACCCGTGCATTGGGAGCTGAACCGGCTGAACTCGGCGCGGCGGCACAAAAAGTCGCGGCAGGAGATTTGTGCCCCATCGAAGGCATGGAAGCCGCCCGAGCTGGCAGCGTGCTCGCTTCTCTGGGCAAGATGCAGGCGAGCCTGTCGGCCATCGTGGAGCAGGTGCGCAATTCCTCGGATTCCATCGCCACCGGATCGGCACAGATCGCAACCGGCAATGCGGATCTGAGCCAACGCACTGAAGAACAAGCCAGCGCCCTGCAGCAAACGGCTGCGACGATGGAAGAGTTGAGCACGACGGTTCGCAACAATGCGGAGAACGCGATGCAAGCCAATCAGCTCGCGCTCGGCGCGTCCAGTGTCGCCATCAACGGGGGCAGCGTTGTCAGCGAAGTCGTCACGACGATGAAGGGGATCAACGAAAGTTCGAAGCGCATCTCCGACATCATCGGCGTCATCGATGGCATCGCGTTCCAGACCAACATCCTCGCCCTCAATGCGGCCGTCGAGGCCGCTCGCGCAGGCGAACAAGGCCGGGGCTTCGCCGTTGTGGCGAGTGAGGTTCGCAACCTTGCACAACGGAGCGCGCAGGCGGCCAAGGAAATCAAGACTTTGATCTCTGCCAGCGTTGAACAGGTAGAGCAAGGCTCAACCCTGGTCGATCGCGCCGGAAAAACCATGGATGAAGTGGT
>JAIXSD010000084.1 GCA_027484885.1 Rubrivivax sp. | reverse complement strand
GCCGGGAACTCCTCGGCGCGCAGCGGCCGGCTGAACAGATAGCCCTGCACCTCTTTGCAGCCCTGGCTGCGCAGGAACTGCATCTGCTCCAGGGTCTCGACGCCCTCGGCAATGGTCTGCAGACCCAGGCTGTGGGCCATGCTGATGATGGCGCTGACGATGGCCCGGTCTTCCGGGTCGTCGCCCAAATCGCGCACAAAGCTCTGGTCCACCTTGAGCTTGTAGACCCGAAACTTCTTCAAGTAGCTGAGCGAGGAATAACCGGTGCCGAAATCGTCGATGGACAGGCGGATGCCGCGGCGGTGCAAATCGTTCATCACCGCGATGGCGCCCTGCGGGTCGCGCATGGCCACGCCCTCGGTCAGCTCCAGCTCCAGCAGCTCGGCCGGAAGGGCGGCCTCATCGAGGATGCGGCTGATCTGCCCCGGCAGGTCGTTGTGGCGGAACTGCACCGAGGACAGGTTCACCGACATCACCAGCGGCGCCAGGCCTTGGTCCATCCAGGCCTTGAGCTGCTGCACGGCGGTGCGCATCACCCACTCCCCAATCGGCACGATCAGGCCGGTCGATTCGGCCACCGGGATGAACTCGGCCGGCGAGACCTCGCCCAGCTCGGGGTGGCTCCAGCGCAGCAAGGCCTCGGCGCCGATCACCTGCCCGCTGAGCAGGGACACCTGGGGCTGGTAGACCAGGCTGAGCTGATCGCGCTCGAGCGCGCGGCGCAGTGAGTTCTCCAGCTGCAGGCCGCGCCGGGCCTCGGCCTGCATCAGGCTGGTGAAGAAGCGGAAGCTGTTGCGGCCGTCCTGCTTGGCGCGGTACATGGCGATGTCGGCGCTGCGGCACAGAGCGTCAAAGTCGGCGCCGTCCGAGGGGTACATGGCGATGCCGATCGAGGGCGTGACATTGAGCTCATGCTGCTCGATCTGAAACGGCTGGGCGGCCAGCTCCATGACCTTCTCGGCCACATGGCCGGCGCCGGTGTTGTCGGTGCCGGGCAGCACCAGGATGAACTCATCGCCGCCCAGTCGCGAGACCGTGTCCTGCTCGCGCACGGCGGTCTTGAGGCGCCGCGCCAGGGTCTTGAGCAGCTCATCGCCGAAGCGGTGGCCGAGCGAGTCGTTGACGTTCTTGAAATGGTCGAGATCAAGAAAAAGCAGGGCCAGGCTCTCGCCATGGCGGCGCGCGATCTCGATGGCCTGGTGGCAGCGCTCGGCCAGCAGCACGCGGTTGGGCAGGCCGGTCAACGCATCGAAATGGGCCAGGCGCTGGATGTGAGCCTCGGCGCGCTGCTGCTCCAGCACCTTTTGCTCCATGGCCAGCACGGTCTGCTGCAGCTGGCGGGTGCGCTTCTTGATCAGGTGTTCGAGCTCGTCCTTGGCCTGCACCAGGGCGCCTTCGGCGTTCTTGCGCGCGCTGATGTCCATGGTGATCCAGATCGAGCCGCGCGAGAGGTCGCTGGCGTCGATGGCCTTGCTGCGCACCTCGCAGTGCACCGGCGTGCCGTCCTTTTTTCGCAGCAGCATCTCGCCTTCGAAAGCACGGCCTTGCTTGAAGGGCTCGTAGCAGCGCTGGCCGGCAGCCTCCCAATCGGCATCGCTGAGGTACCACTGGCGCGAGGAGCTACCGTCCAGCTCGCCATGCTCGTAGCCGAACAAGGCTTCGAAGCTGCGGTTGCAGCGCGTCACGCGCCGGTCGCGCAGGAAGACGATGCCGACCATGGAATGCTCCAGGATCAGCTGCAGCTCGGCCGTGACCGCGGCCAGGGCGTCCTGGGCCTGGCGCTGCTCGGTGATGTCGTCGACGATCCAGATCGAGCCCTGCACCGGGTCGTCGGGCGCGATCAGGCGGCCGGTCATGCTGGCCCAGAACAGCTCGCCATTGCGGCGCCGCATCAGGCGCTCGGTCTTGTAGCGCTGGCCCGAGGCCATCACCGGGTAGGCCTCGGCGCCCAGCTGCTTGAAGGCCGGCTCATCGGGGTAGAGCTCCACACTGCTGCGGCCCAGCGGCTCGCTGGCATCGGCATAGCCAAAGATCTCGGCGTAGCGGCCGTTGCAGCGCAGGATGACGCGCTGCCGCACATAGACGATGCCCAGGCCGGCGCTGGCCAGAATGATGTCGCGCTCGCGCAAGGCCAGCTCCAGCTGGCGGTTGACGTCGGAACTCGGCGCGGGATCTGTGGGCAACAAGTCTTCGCTCATCGTGAGGCTGTACGCTGCAAGCCGATGCCGGGCGCAAGCCAGCGCCCGAAGCCCCAAGTGCCGAACTCCACAGCCCGGGGCTAGCTGTGAATGTACATGGCCGCCCCGGCTTCAGGCGGCTTTGTAGGTCTGCAAATGAATGCTTGTTTCGGTGGCGCCGATGCCCTTGATCAGGCGCACCCGCTCCAGCACATCGGCCAGCTCGGCCAGGGTGGCGGCGCGCAGCTCGGCCAGCAGATCCCAGCGGCCATTGGTGTCGAAAAGGCCAGCCACGCCGGGCTCACCGAGCAGGATGCTGATCACTTCGCGGGTCTTGTTGCCCTCCACGGCGATGCTCATCCAGGCGCAGATCTCGTTGGGCGTGACATCGGGCCGCAGGCGCACGGTGTAGCCGACGATGACGCCGGCATCCTCCAGCTTGGCGATGCGGTTGGTCACCGTGCCGCGCGAGACCTTGAGCTTGGCGGCCAGGGTGGCCACGGTGGCGCGGGCATCAAGGCGCAGCAGCGCCAGCAGTTGTTGGTCCAGGGTGTCCATCGCAGGAAATCTCGGGTTTTCAGCGTCTCAATCGGTGGCGCAAGCGTGCAGTGAACCGGGGCGGAAAGCGCACGAGCACCCGCGCCTTGACCTCGCTCAATTGCCATTTCGCCAATTATGTCTATCGAAATGACAGAAACCCATCACTTTTTGATCAGTTCTTGCTCTTCTCGCTAGCAGCGAGCTTGGGAAGAATCCATCTCAACAGAACAACGGAGACCTCCCATGACCACTTTGCTGAACACGCACGACGTCGCCCGAATGGCCCAAACCCTCGGCATGGCCGAGTTGTTCCAGCGCATGGTCGGCTATCTCGAGGCCGATTACCTGCGCTGGAACGAGTTTGACAAATGCGCCCGTGTGGCCAGCCACTCG
>JAIXSD010000552.1 GCA_027484885.1 Rubrivivax sp. | reverse complement strand
GACGATGTCTCCATGGTGCTGCACACCTCGGGCACCACCTCGCGGCCCAAGATCGTGCCGCTGTCGCAGCGCAATCTTTGTGCCTCGGCGCGCAACATCCGCCAGAGCCTGCAGTTCCAGCGCAGCGATTGCGGCCTGAACATCATGCCGCTGTTCCACATCCATGGCCTGATTGCCGGGGTGCTGGCGCCGCTGTCATCGGGCTCTCAGGTGTTCTGCACGCCGGGCTTCAATGCGCTGAAGTTCTTCGGCTGGATGGACGAGGCCGCTCCGAGCTGGTACACGGCCGTGCCCACCATGCATCAGGCCATTCTGAGCCGCGCGAGCAAGAACCAGGACGTGATCGCCCGCCACCCGTTGCGCTTCATGCGCTCGTCCTCGTCATCCATGCCGCCGCAGGTGATTGCCGAGCTGGAGCAGGTCTTCGGCGCGCCGTTGATCGAAGCCTACGGCATGACCGAGGCCACCCACCAGATGTGCAGCAACCCGCTGCCCCCGGCCGTGCGCAAGCCTGGCACGGTGGGCTTGGCCGCCGGCCCCGAGGTGGCCATCATGGGCCCGGCTGGTGCGCTGCTGGCGGCCGGCGAGACCGGCGAAATCGTCATCCGCGGTGCCAATGTGACGGCCGGTTATGAGAGCAACCCGAGCGCCAATGCCGAGGCCTTCAGCCAGGGCTGGTTCCGCACCGGCGATCAGGGCGTGATGGATGCTGAAGGCTATGTGTCCATCACCGGCCGGCTCAAGGAAATCATCAACCGTGGCGGCGAAAAAATCAGCCCGCGCGAGGTGGACGAGGTCTTGATGGACCATGCGGCCGTGGCCCAGGTCGTGTGCTTTGGCATGCCCCATGCCAAGCTTGGCGAAGAGGTCGCGGCCGTGGTGGTGCTGCGCGAGGGGCAGGCGGCCAGCGAGCGCGAGCTGCAGGACTTTGTGGCCCAGCGCCTGGCGGATTTCAAGGTACCGCGCAAGATCTTGTTCATGGACGAGATCCCCAAGGGGGCGACGGGCAAGCTGCAGCGCATTGGCCTGGCCCAGAAGCTGGGCCTGGGTTGAGGCGCGGCTGCAGCACCTTCATCGATTCATTGCCACACATGCGAAGAGAGGGAGAGCGTTTCATGGGAGTTCCTGCGATTCACAAGAAGAACCTCAAGTCCTGGTGGACGGCAGCTCTGCTGGGTCTGGCGGCCGTGCAGGCCCAAGCCGCCGGCTGGGTGCCGGCCAAGCCGATCGAGTTCATCGTGCCCGCGGGCACGGGCGGCGGCGCCGACCAGATGGCGCGCTTCATCCAGGGCATGGTGTCCAAGCACCAGCTGAGCCCACAGCCGGTGGTGGTGGTGAACAAGGCCGGTGGTGCCGGCGCCGAGGGCTTTCTCGACGTCAAGGGCGACAAGGGCAATCCGCACAAGCTGGTCATTACGCTGTCCAACCTCTTCACCACGCCCATGGCCACCGGTGTGCCTTTCAACTGGCGTGATCTGACCCCGGTCAGCATGCTGGCGCTGGACCAGTTTGTGCTGTGGGTCAACGAAGAGGCGCCGTTCAAGACGGCCAAGGACTACTTCACTGCCGCCAAGGGCCAGAACCCCAACAGTTTCAAGATGGGCGGCACCGGCTCCAAGCAGGAGGACCAGATCATCACCGTGATGCTGGAGAAGTCTACCGGCAAGAAGATGATCTACATCCCCTACAAGGGCGGCGGCGATGTGGCGGTGCAGCTGGTGGGCAAGCATGTGGATTCCACCGTCAACAACCCGATCGAGGCCGAGTCTCACTGGCGCGCCGGCAAGCTGCGCCCGCTTTGCGTGTTCGACGAGCAGCGCATGCCTTACCCCGAGAAGATCACGGCCACCCAGAGCTGGGCCGATCTGCCCACCTGTGCCTCACAAGGCATTCCGGTCAGCTATCTGATGCTGCGCGGCATCTTCATGCCGCCGGGCGTCAGCGCCGAGCAGACGGCCTTCTACCAGGAGCTGTTCAAGAAGCTCCGCGCCTTGCCCGAATGGAAAGACTTCATGGCCAAGGGTGCCTTCAAGCAGACCGCGCTGCAGGGCGCGGAGTTTGTCGACTGGTTGGGCAAGAACGAGCAGCTGCACCGGGTGCTGATGAAGGAAGCGGGCTTCATGGCGCAATGAGCCGGAGGCCCATCTCGGCTGGGAGGCGGGGTGATGAGCAAAGATCAGGATGTGCACGCTGGGCTGGAGTCGGGCGGCGAGGGCGCTTCTGCCGCCGCACGGCCAGGCGCTTGGCAGCTGCGTTGGGTGGAGCTGGGCGTGGCCCTGTTTCTGCTCTTCGTGGCGGGTCTGGTGATCAAGGACAGCCTGCGCCTGGGCATCGGCTGGGCCGATGACGGGCCGCGCTCCGGCTATTTCCCGTTTCGCATCGGCCTGGCCTTGGCGGCCTGTTCGGCCTGGCTTTTGATCCAGCAGCTGCTGCGCTGGCCGCGTTTGCGCAGCCGGGTGTTTGCGGAAGCTGCACAGCTGCGCGATGTGGCGGCGGTGCTGCTGCCGACCACGGTGTTTGTTGCCGCCATCCCCTGGCTGGGCATGTATCTGGCGGCTTGCCTGCTGGTGGCCTGGTTCATGTGGCGCAACGGCGGCTACCGTTGGCCTTGGCTGCTGGGCGTGCCGCTGACGGTGAGCGTCAGCCTGTTCCTGCTGTTCGAGCGCGCCTTCACCCAGCCCCTGCCCAAGGGGCCGATCGAACATTGGCTGGGCTTCTGAGATGGATGATTTTTCCAATCTGCTGCACGGCTTCTCGGTCGCCGCCACCGTGCCCAACCTGGGCTATATGTTGGTGGGCATCCTGCTGGGGGTCTTGATCGGCGTGCTGCCGGGCTTGGGCGGCGCCAATGGCGTGGCCATCCTGCTACCGCTGACCTTCACCATGGACCCCACCACCGGCATCATCATGCTGTCCTGCATCTACTGGGGGGCCTTGTTCGGTGGGGCCATCACTTCCATCCTGTTCAACATCCCCGGCGAGCCCTGGTCGGTGGCCACCACCTTTGATGGCTACCCTCTGGCCCAGCGCGGCCAGGCGGCGCAGGCGCTGACGGCGGCCTTCACCTCGTCCTTTGTGGGCGCTGTGTTCGCCACGCTTCTGATCACTTTCCTCGCGCCACTGTTGGCCCGTTTTGCCCTGCGCTTCGGCCCGGCCGAGTTGTTTGCGGTGCAACTGCTGACCTTCTGCAGCTTTGTCGGCATGAGCCAGGAGGCGCCGGTCAAGACCCTGATTGCCATGCTGCTGGGCTTTGCCCTGGCCGCCGTGGGCATGGATGACATGACCGGCCAGCTGCGCATGACCTATGGCTTCACCGATCTGCTCAAGGGCTTTGATTTCCTGATTGCGGTGATCGGGCTCTTCGGCATTGGCGAGATCTTGCTGACCATGGAAGAAGGCCTGGCCTTCAAGGGCCAGAGCGCCCGCATCAGCCCGCGGGTGGTCTGGCAGACCTGGGCGCAGCTGCTGCGCCACTGGAAGACTTTTCTGCGCTCCATGGCCATCGGCTGCTGGATGGGCATCACGCCCGGCGGCGCCACGCCCGCTTCATTCATGAGTTATGGCGTGGCGCGGCGCATGGCCAAGAACCCCGAGGATTTCGGCAAGGGCGAGTTGGCCGGTGTGGTGGCGCCCGAGACGGCCGCTCACGCGGCCGGCACCTCGGCCCTGCTGCCCATGCTGACCCTGGGCATCCCGGGCTCGCCCACGGCCGCCGTGCTGCTGGGCGGCCTGGTGATCTGGGGCTTGCAGCCCGGGCCCATGCTGTTTGCCGAGCACAAGGATTTCGTCTGGGGCCTGATCGCCAGCATGTATTTGGCCAATGTCGTCGGCCTGATCGTGGTGCTGACCACCGTGCCTTTCTGGGCGGCCATCTTGCGCGTGCCCTTTGCCATCATCGCGCCCATCATCATCGTCACCTGCGCCATCGGCGCTTACACCGTGCACAGCTCCATGTTCGATGTCTACCTGATGCTGGGTTTCGGCGTGCTCGGTTATTTGTTCAAGAAGCTCAAGTACCCGATGGCGCCGCTGGTGCTGGCCCTGGTGCTGGGCGACAAGGCCGAGGCCAACTTCCGCCAGTCCATGCTGCTTTCGCAGGGTGAGCTCAGCATTTTTTGGTCCAATGGCTTGGT
>JAIXSD010000094.1 GCA_027484885.1 Rubrivivax sp. | reverse complement strand
GCCGCCACCAAAGCGCATCGCCATCACCACCTGGTTGCGCAGGGTCTTGAGCAGGGTCAGCTCGCGCTCGCTGATGTGCAAGGTGCCCGCCTCGGCGCGGTCGCCGTAGAAGGCGCCGAGCACCTGGCCGCCGGCGACCAGGGGCAGCAGAACGAAAGTGCCGGCACGCACCTGCTGGCGGTGCCAGGCGGGCAGGCGCTGGGCGATCACGGGGTCGGAGGTGTCGGAGATCAAGGTGTCGGCGCCCTTGCTGCAGAGCAGGCCGAAGAGCTCGGTTGGCGGCGCCAACGGGATGTCGAACAGGGGCGCCAGGGCTGTGGCGCGCTCGCCCAGGCCCATGCGGCCTTTGAGGTAGGAACCCTCGGCATCGCGCAGGCAGACGATGACGCGCTGCAGGTTCAGGGCGGCATGCATCTGCTTCATGCACAGCTGCAAGAGTTGGCCCGGCGCGGCGCCGGACAAGACCATCTCACTGAGCTGTTCCAGCGCGCTGGACAGGGCCTCGGCCATGGCGGGGTTGGAGGCAGCCGGGCGCGAAGCCGCAGGCGTGGCTGGAGGTGCAGGCCGTGCGGAAGCTGCGGCTGGCTGCGCCGCAGCGCCCGCCAGCGGCTTTTGCGTCTGGGGTGCTTTGGGATCTGAGGGCTTGGCCTTGGCCTGGCCCGGCGCAGCAACGACAGGGCCAAAGCCCAAGGTCTTGGCCAGATCGTCCCAGACCTGTTTGACGCTCTCCACCGCCTCGGGCAGGGGCTCGGGGTCCAGGCTCAGGGGCACGGCCAGCTCGGCGGCGAAACGCTCGACGCAGGCTTTGCGCGCCTCGGCGCGCTCCTCCGGCGTGCCGCTGTGCGGCAGCTTGAGCAGCTGGGCGGCCAGGGTGTTGGCGGCGGTGCAGAGCACGCGCTGGTACTCCTCGGGGCTGCAGGCGCGTTCGAGGTTGCTGGGCCGCAGCGTGCGCATGCCCACACGCACCGATTCCGGCCATCCCCACTGACGCGCCACCTCGACGGCAATCTCTTCCAGGCCCTGGCCCCATTGCTCGCGCGCCAGCTGCTCGCGCATGGCCTGCCACTCGGGCCCGCCCTCTTCCAGGCCCTTGGCCTGCAGCGCGGCCTCGATGGCCTCCATGTCCTCGGCGAAATGCAGGCCGGCCAGCATGCCGCCGAGGTTCTGGAACAGGGCAATCAGGTAGGCGCCGTCGAGCTGCTTGCTGCTGTTGCAGAACTGGTGGGCCAGCAAGGCCGCCAGCTGGGCGCGGCCGAACTCCTGGCGCAGGCGGTTGCCGTCGGCCCCCTTGGGCAGGCGTTCGAACAGCATCAGCGAGTTGGCCACCATGCCGATGGTTTGGAAGCCCATCAGCGCCACGGCGCGCTGCAGGCTGGTGATGTTGCCGCCGCCGGCCGAGCTGTAGAAGGCGGCATTGACCAGGCGCAGCAGCTTGGCCGTCATGGCCACATCGTCGGAGATGGCGCCGCTGAGCGCGCGGGCATGGGCGGTCTCGGAGCGGGCAATCTTCTGCAGCAGCCGGGTCGAGTCTTTCATCGAGGCGAAATCGGCATGCTTGGCAATGCGCTGCATCAGGCGCTGCAGCCGCGCCTCGCGCTCGGCAGCGGCCTGGGCTTCGGCCTCGGCTTTGGCTTGCTCCGCCGCCAGGCGCTCGGCCTCGGCGCGCTCAGCCTCCAGCCGGGCGGCGCGCTGCTCAGGGTCTTCGGAGCTTGCGGCTTCAACGGCAAGCTCAGTGCCAGGCAAGACCTGGCCCTCGAAGGCGATTGGGGTGCTGGCGGGGGCAGAAGATTCAGCGGGTTCAGCGGATGGAGTGGCGAGGACTTCAGGGCTGGCGTCGAAATTCATGGAGGTGTGAGGGCAGCAGGACCGAGCAGAGCGGATGACAGACCCTCTTACATCGGCCGCGCCGCGCCAAACTCAACACCCACGCCAAAGGGCTGGCTTGCTTTGTGCAAAGTGCACAGGCCACACAGACGGGCCCCACACCGACAGGCCTCGCTCAGCCCGGCGCCGCCCCACCAAAGCGCATGGCCATGACCACCTGGTTGCGCAGGGTCTTGAGCAGGCGCAGCTCGCGTTCGCCGATCTGAAGGCGGCCGGCCTCGGCCTGGTCGCCGTAGAAGGCACCCAGCACCTGCTCGCCGGCCACCATGGGCAGCAGCACAAAGGTCTGGGCCCGCACCTGCTTGGCGTACCAGGGCGGCAGGCGCTGGGCGATCACGGGGTCAGAAGCGTCGGAGATCAAGGTGTCGGCGCCCTTGCTGCAGAGCAGGCCGAAGAGCTCGCTGGGCGGCTTGAGCGGGATGTCGAACACCGGCGCCAATTCCTGGGCACGCTGGCCCAGGCCCATGCGGCCGCGCAGGCCGCCGCTGGCGGGGTCGCGCAGGCAGACGATGACACGCTGCAGCTGCAAGGCCTCGTGCATCTCCTTCATGCACAGCTGCAGCAGCTTGGCTGCCGGCGCGCCGGACAGCACCAGATCGCTGACACGCTCCAGCGCGGCCGACAAGGCCTCGGCCATGACGGGGTTGGCCGCAGCGGCTGGCACCGGAGCGCGCGCAGGCGTGGGCGCCGCTTCCGGCGGCTTGGCGCCTGCGGCAGGCTTGGCGGCGGGCTCGGGCGCCTTGGCCACCGGTTTGGCGGCAGCGCTCTTGTCCGCAGGCTTGTCGGTCGGCTTGCCCTTGGCCGCAGGCGCCGGCACAGGGTCGAATCCCAGAACCTTGGCCAGATCGTCCCAGACCAGTTTGACCTGCTCGACCACGGCGGGCAGCACCTCGGTGTCCAGGCTCAGGGGCACGCCCATTTCGGCGGCAAAGCGCTGCACGCAGGCTTTGCGCGCCTCAGCTTTTTCTTCAGCACTGCCACCGCCGGGCAGGCGCAGCAGATCGCCGGCCAGGCGGTTGGCGGCGGTACAGAGCACGCGTTGGTACTCCTCGGGGCCGGCCGGCCGCTCCAGGCTGCTGGGCGCCAGGCTGCGCATGGCCACACGCACCGAGTCGGGCCAGCCCCAGCTCTTGGCCACCTCGACGCCAATCTCCTCAAAGCCCAGGCCCCATTGCTGGCGGGCGAGCTTCTCGCGTTTGTCGTGCCAGGCGGGTTCGCCCTCGACCAGGCCTTCTTCTTGCAGGCGCGACTCGATGGCGGCGGTGTCTTCGGCGAAATGCATGCCGGCCAGCATGCTGCCCAGGTTCTGGAACAGGGCGTTGAGGTAGGCGCCCTCGATGTGCTTGCTGCTGTTGCAGAGCTCGTGGGCCAGCAGGGCTGCCATTTGGGCGCGGCCAAATTCCTGGCGCAGGCGGTTGCCGTCGGCCGTCTTGGGCAGGCGCTCGAAGAGCATCAGGGAGCTGGCCACCATGCCGATGGTCTGGAAGCCCATCAGGGCCACGGCCCGTTCCATGCTGGTGATGCTGCCGCCACCGGCCGAGCTGTAGAAGGCGGCATTGACCAGGCGCAGCAGCTTGCCGGTCATGGCGATGTCGTTGGAGATTTCGCCGGTCAGAGCCCGGGCATGGGCTTTCTCGGAGCGGCTGATCTTCTGCATCGAGCGCACCGAATCCTTCATGGTGGCGAAGTCGGAATGCGCGGCAATTTTCTGCATCAGGCGTTGCAGGCGCGCCTCACGTTCGGCGGCTTCTTTTTCCTCGGCCTCGCGCTGGGCGGCCAGTCGCTCGGCTTCCTCGGGGTCGATGGCCGGGGCGGCCTCGCCCGCGGCGCCCGCATCGGCCCCGTCCGCAGCAGCTGTGGCGTTCGCGCCCGCCTCCGGGGATGCGGCCTCGGCGGGCGGCGCTGCGGGCGTGGGCAGCGCGGGGGCGTCCGTGTCTTGCGGTCCAGCTTCAGTCATGGGCGATGCGTGGTGGCTGATGGTCGAGGAACGGGGCGTCGCCCATCTTCGCACCAGTTCCGCGCCAGGCCAAAGCGCAATCAAGGGTGCAAGTGCGCCACAAAATGAAAGCCGGCCCTGCGGGAGGCAGAGCCGGCTTGACTGGGGGCAAGGGGCGAGCGGCAGCAGCTGCCGCCCGCGCTCAGACCTTCAGACTCAGTTGTGGTTGGCCACCAGGCTGGTGTTGGTGACGGCAGAGTACGCGTTCAAGAGCAGGTAGTAGGTACCGGCCTTGGGGGCTGCCACGGTGATGGTTTCGGTGTTGG
>JAIXSD010000492.1 GCA_027484885.1 Rubrivivax sp. | reverse complement strand
TCGTCGAGGCCGCGCAGCTCGATGGTCAGCCGCCCGCCAGCGGGCGTGTGCAGGATGGCGTTGTGCAGCAGATTG
This sequence comes from Rubrivivax sp., assembly GCA_027484885.1. GTDB lineage: Bacteria > Pseudomonadota > Gammaproteobacteria > Burkholderiales > Burkholderiaceae_C > Paucibacter_A. Next base: position 10,794 of record JAIXSD010000492.1, on the reverse strand, counting down.
CGGGTCAGCTCGCGCAAGGCCCATTCGTGGCTGGCGATGGGGGCAGGCTCGGTGCTGATGTCGAAATCCAGGCCGCGCTGCACGATCAGCGGCGCCAGATCCAGGGCCACGGCGCGTGTCACCTCGGCCCAGTCCTGGCGCGGCATGGCGGCATGGGGTTGGTCGCCCTGCTGGCGCATCTGCTCGGCCTTGGCCAGGGCCAGCATCTGGTTGGCGACCTGGGTGGCGCGGGCCACGGTGGTGTCGATCTCGGCCAGGGCCTGCATGGGATCGACATCGCCCTGCCGGGCCGATTGCACCTGCACCTTGAGCACGGCCAGCGGCGTGCGCAGCTGGTGCGAGGCATCGCGCACAAAGCGCTTTTGATGCTCCAGCAGCCGGGCCTGGCGGGTCAGGGCCTCGTTGGTGGCGGCGATCAGCGGCTGCAGCTCGGCCGGCAGGCCGCTGGGCGCGCTGGGCAGGGGGCGCAGGTCATCGGCCTCGCGCGACTGGATCAGCTCGCTGAGCGCGCGCACCGGCCGGGTCGAACGCTGCACCACCAGCCAGACCACGCCGGCAATCACCGCCAGCATGGTGGCCTGGCGCCAGAGGGTGTCCAGCAGCACCTGGCGGGCCAGGGCATGGCGCAGGTCCAGGGTTTCGGCCACCTGGATGGTGGCCTGGCCGATGCCAGCCTGGCCGGCCACCGGCTGCAGCAGCACGGCCATGCGCACTGGCTCGCCGCGGTAGAAGCCGTCGTAAAAGTCCACCAGGGCGGCGTATTTGCTGCGCTGGGGCAGGGGGCCTTTCCAGGCCGGCAGGTCTTCGTAGCCGGCCAGCATTTCGCCCTGGAAGCCGCTGACCTTGAAATACAGGCGCGTGCTGTTGCCGGATTCGAAAGCCTCCAGCGCCGAATAGGGCACGCTGGCGCGCAGCCGTGGGCCTTGCGGCGAGCCCTCCACGCTGAGCAGCTCACCGATCGCCTTGGCCGAGGCCAGCAGGGTGCGGTCGTAGGCCGTGTCGACGGCGCTCAGAGCCTCGCGGTAGAGGCTGACCGTGTTGATCGCCACCAGCACGCCCACCGGCAGCAAGATGCCCAGCAGCAGGCGGCTGCGCATGGACAGCCGGCTCCAGCGCGAGCCCGCTTCGTTGGAAGCGTTGGAAGACTCAGGCATCGCCCGCTTCGGCCTGCAGCAGGTAACCGAGGCCGCGCAAAGTGGCCAGGCGGGCGCTGCTGCCGCTGGCGGCCAGCTTTTTGCGCAGGCGGTAGGCCACCACCTCGATGGCATCGGGCAGCGCCTCGCTGGCGCCGGCAAACACCAGATCGAACAAGCGCTCCTTGGCCACCGCCTGGCCGGGCTTGGCCAGCAGGGCACGCAGCAGGGCGGCCTCGCGCGGCGCCAGGTCCAGCGGCTGGCCGCGCAGGTAGACGGCGCCGCTGTCGGGGTCGGCGCGCAGCCCGCAGAACTCGGGCGCTAGGGGGCGCTCGTCCGCGCCGTGCGGGTTGCCGCCTTGCGGGCCGCGCCGGCGCACCAGGGCGCGCACGCGGGCTTCCAGCTCGTCCAGGTCGAAGGGTTTGGGCAGGTAGTCGTCGGCCCCGATATTGAGGCCGAGGATGCGGTCACCCAGGGTGCCGCGCGCGGTGATGATGATGACGGGGGTGTCCAGGCCTTCGGCGCGCGCTTCGCAGAGCACATCGAGGCCATCTCGGCCCGGCATGGACAGGTCCAGCAGCACGACATCGGGCAGGCTGGAGCGCCAGCGCGACAGGGCGCGCTCACCATCGTCGCAGGTGCTGACGCGAAAACCGCGGCGCTCGAAGGAGCGCTGCAGCGTGGTTTGCATCGCCAGGTTGTCCTCGATCACCAAGAGTTTCATGCGGGCAACGATAGCAGAGCGCCCCCGCGCCGCCGGGCCTTGGCCGCCTCAGGTTTTGCCCCAGGGATTTGGACAGGCATTTGACAGCCTGGCTCAGCACCATGGCGGTGCACGCTGAGCGAGCAGCCCGGCCTGCGCCGAAAACCAAACCCAAAAATGACGGAGACAAGACCTATGAAGACGAAGCGTGGATCTCAAGTCCTGGGCCGCGGCCTGGCCCTGGCCGTGTTGTGCAGCACCGCCAGCCTGGCTGTCGCCCAAAGCTCGGTGACGATTTTCGGTGTCATGGACGTGGGCGTGCAGCGCCTGTCCAACGGCGGCAAGAACCTGTCCCTGGTCAGCATCGACGGCATGCAGACCAGCCGCATCGGCTTTCGCGGCACCGAGGACCTGGGCAATGGCCTGAGCGCCAGCTTCCACCTCGAAGGCGCGGTGGGCCCCGATGTGGGTTCGGGCGGTGACTGGCGCCGCCGCGCCACCGTCAGCGTCAGCGACAAGGCCGCCGGTGAGCTGCGCCTGGGCCGCGACTATGTGCCCACCTTCTGGAACATCAGCCGTTTCAATGCTTTCGGCACCAACGGGGTCGGCGCGGCCAGCAATCTGGTCTATGGCTTCGACGGCGCCTCGTCCACGGCCAAGACGGTGATCCGCTCGGACAACTCGGTGGGCTACTTCCTGCCCTCGAATCTGGGCGGCATCTACGGCCAGGCCATGATGGCCGCGGGCGAGGGCTCGACCGGCAAGTATGTGGGCGGCCGCCTGGGTTATGCGCAAGGTGCCCTCGATGTGGCCGGTGCCTGGTCGGAAACCACCAACACGGCGGCCGGCGCCAAGTTCAAGGTTGGCAATCTGGGCGGCAGCTACACGGTCGATGCCTTCAAGCTGCTGGGCCTGTACCACGTCAGCAAGCAGGCCACGCGCGAGCAGACCAACTGGGTGCTGGGCGGCACCTACACCCAGGGCGCCCATGTGCTGCGTTTCAGCCATGTGAGGTCCAAGAACCGCGACAGCGCCAACGGCAGCGACTACAGTGGCAAGCTGCTGGCCCTGGGGTATGTCCACAACCTGTCCAAGCGCAGCTCGATCTATGCCACCACCTCGCGGGTGCAGAACAGCGCGACCGGCAAGTTCCTGATCCCCGGTGGTTCGGCCGTGCTGGCCGGGCAGAGCTCGACCGGCACGGAATTGGGCATCTATCACTCGTTCTGATCGGGCTCAGGCCGCGGCAGCCCACGGCCGCCGCGGCGCCGAGACGATCCACAAGACAGCAAAAACACAGGAGACAAGCACCATGCGTCGCGACACCTTTCTGAAATCCCTGGCCGCCCTGGCTGCCGCCGGCGCCTTGCCGGAGCTGGCAAGCGCCAGCGCCAACATCAAGATGATGATCCCCGCCAACCCAGGTGGCGGCTGGGACACCACCGGCCGTGCCCTGGGCAAGGCCTTGCAGGACGCGGGCATGGCGTCTTCGGTGCAGTACGAGAACAAGGGCGGCGCAGCCGGTGCCATCGGCCTGGCCCAATTCGTCAACGCCAGCAAAGGCGATGGCAATGCGCTGATGGTCATGGGCGCGGTGATGCTGGGCGGCATCATCACTGGCAAGCCACCGGTCAGCCTGACGCAAGCCACCCCGATCGCGCGCCTGACCAGCGAGTACAACGTCTTCGTCTTGCCGGCCAACTCGCCGCTCAAGACCATGAAGGACGTGGTCGAGCAAATGAAGAAAGACCCCGGCAGCGTGAAGTGGGGCGGCGGCTCGCGCGGCTCCACCGAGCATGTGGCAGCGGCCATGATTGCCCGCGATGTCGGTGTGGACGCGGCCAAGATCAACTACGTGCCTTTCCGCGGCGGCGGCGAGGCCACAGCGGCCATCCTGGGTGGCAATGTCACGGTCGGTGGCAGCGGCTACAGCGAGTTCGCCCAGTACATCGAGAGCGGCAAGATGCGCCCCATCGCCGTGACCGCGCCGACCCGGCTCAAGGGCCTGAACGTGCCGACGCTGCGCGAACTGGGCATCAATGTCGAGATCGGCAACTGGCGTGGCGTTTACGCGCCTCCGGGCATCAGCATGGAGCAGCACAAGGCGCTGACCGACATGATGACCCTGGTGTTTCGCAACAAGAGCTGGATCGAGGCGCTGGAGAAGAACGGCTGGACCCCGGCCCTGCTGACCGGCAAGGCCTTTGCCGATTTCGTCGACCAGGAGTTCGCCATGCTGCGGGCCGTGATGGTCAAGTCCGGAATGATCTGAGCGATCGCGCGCCGGCAAGGCGCGGCATGCGCATCCGGCCAGGCGGGAGTCTGGCCCGATGACGCTGAACACATTTGTTAGCGAGGGTCCTATGGCGACCGAAACTTCCTCTTCCTCTGTGCTGCACCAGAGCCTGGTCGGCGGCGGCGCGTTGCTGATCGGCGCGCTGATGGCGTACGGCGCCACCTTCATTCCCTCCGATGCCGGCTACGCCGGTGTCGGCCCCAATGCCTTGCCCTGGCTGGTCTCGGTGGTGCTGATGATTTGCGGTGTCTGGCTGATCTGGGAGGCGCGCAGCGGCGGCTACCGCGCCATGGAGACGCCTTCGGGCGCGGCCCAGGGCGACTGGAAGGCGGTGGCCTGGGTGGTGGCCGGTGTGCTGGCCAATGCCGGCCTGATCACCGTGGTCGGCTTCATCCTGGCCTGTGCCCTGTGCTTCACCCTGGCGGTGCGTGGCCTGCGCATGTCGGAAGGTCGCCCCGGCGGCGATCTTCGCCAGACCGTGATCGACGGCGTCAGCGGCGTGCTGATTGCCGCGCCGGTCTTCTGGCTCTTCACCAAACTGCTGGCCATCCAGCTGCCCGGCCTGACGGCCAGCGGCTGGCTCTGAGGACGACAACGCCATGGAACTCTGGAATCAGCTGCTCGGCGGCTTCATGACGGCCGGCACGCCGGTCAATCTGCTCTGGGCCTTTTTGGGCTGTGTGATCGGCACCGGCATCGGTGTGCTGCCGGGCCTGGGCCCGGCGGTGACGGTGGCCATGTTGCTGCCCATCACCTCCCAGGTCGAGCCCACGGCCTCGATGATCTTCTTCGCCGGCATCTACTACGGTGCCATGTACGGCGGCTCCACCACCTCCATCCTGCTCAACACGCCCGGTGAGACCGGCACCATGGTGACGGCGCTGGAGGGCTTCAAGATGGCCAAGAGCGGCCGGGCCGGTGCGGCCCTGGCCACCTCGGCCATCGGTTCCTTCGTGGCGGGCACGATTGCCACGGTGCTGGTGACGCTGTTCGCGCCGGTCATGGCCGAGTTCGCCGTGACGCTCGGCCCGCCGGAGTATTTCTGCCTGATGCTGCTGGCCTTCACCACCGTCAGCGCAGTGCTGGGCAAGAGCACGCTGCGCGGCATGACGGCCTTGTTCATCGGGCTGGCCATGGGCCTGGTCGGACTGGACCAGATCACCGCGCAGGTGCGCTACACCGGCGGCGTGCCCGAGTTCATGGACGGGATCGAGGCGGTGCTGGTGGCCGTGGGCCTGTTCGCTGTCGGCGAGACGCTTTACAACGCGCTCTACGAGGGCCGCAGCACGCAAGAGATCAACAAGATGAGCAGCGTGCACATGACCGGCAGCGAGTGGCGCCGCTCCTGGCCGGCCTGGCTGCGCGGCACAGTGATCGGCTTTCCCTTCGGCACCATCCCGGCAGGTGGCTCGGAGATTCCGACCTTTCTGAGCTATGCCGCCGAGCGCAAGCTGAGCCAGCACCCCGAGGAGTTCGGCACCACCGGCGCCATCGAGGGCGTGGCCGGCCCCGAGGCCGCCAACAACGCCGCGGTGACCGCCACTCTGGTGCCGCTGCTGACTCTGGGCATCCCGACTTCGGTGACCGCGGCCATCATGCTCTCGGCCCTGCAGAACTACGGCATCCAGGCGGGCCCCCAGCTGTTCCAGACCTCGTCCGCCCTGGTTTGGGCCCTGATCGCCTCGCTCTACATCGGCAATGTGATGCTGCTGGTGCTGAACCTGCCCTTGGTGGGCCTGTGGGTCAAGCTGCTCAAGATCCCCAAGCCGCAGCTCTACGCCGGCATCCTGATCTTCGCGACCGTGGGGGTTTACGGCATGCGCCAGAGTGCGTTTGATCTGGTCGTCATGCTGGCCATCGGCCTGCTGGGCGTGGTGATGCGCCGCTTTGATTTCCCGACTGCACCGGTGGTGGTGGGCATGATTCTGGGCCCGATTGCCGAGGCGCAGATGCGCAATGCCCTGTCCATCGGCGAGGGCCACTGGGGTGTGTTCGTGCAGCGGCCCATGTCGGCCAGCTTGCTGGCGCTGGTGGTGCTGGTGCTGGTGCTGCCGCGACTGTGGCCGCGGGTGGTGCGCTGGCGTGAGGTGAGGCTGGCGGCGCAGCGCAATGCGGCGCACACCCGCTGATCTTCGAGCCGTCTTCTGATCAGTCTTTGGCGCCCAGGGCCAGCGCGCGTTCGCGCTGTGCCGCCAGGGCGGAGGCATCCGCCACCTCGCGCGTGGGCCAGCCTTGCAGATGCTGCTCGGCCAGGTCGGCCAGGGCGCGCATGCCGGCCGGGTCGTCGTTCAGGCAGGGTACATAGCTGAAGCGCTGGCCGCCCGCGTGCAGGAAGGCTTCGCGCGCCTCCTGGTTGATTTCTTCCAGTGTCTCCAGGCAGTCGGCGCTGAAGCCGGGGCAGATCAGGGTGACGCTCTTCAGGCCTTCCTGCGCCAGCTTGATCAGGCTGGGCTCGGTGTAGGGCTCCAGCCATTTGGCCTTGCCGAAGCGGCTCTGGAAGGTCACCAGCCATTGCTCACGGCTGAGGCCCAGGGCCTCGGCCAGCAGGCGGCCGGTCTTCAGGCATTCGCAGTGATAGGGGTCACCCAGGGCCAGGGTGCGGGCTGGCATGCCGTGGAAGCTCATCACCAGCTTGTCGCTGCGGCCGTGTTCAGCCCAGTGGCGGCGCACGCTGTCGGCCAGGGCGGCAATGTGCTGGGGCTGGTCGTGGTAGCGGTTGATGAAGCGCAGTTCGGGTAGGTGGCGGGTCTGCAAGCTCCAGCGCGCCACATCGTCGATCACGCTGGCGGTGGTGGCGCCCGAGTACTGCGGATAGGCCGGCAGCACCAAGACGCGGGTGGCGCCCTCGGCGCGCAGGGCGTCGAGTTGCGCGGCCACCGAGGGTTGGCCGTAGCGCATGGCATAGCGCACGCTGACGCGGTGGCCTCGCTCGCCCAGCAGGCCTTGCAGCAGCTTGGATTGGCGCTCGGTCCAGACCTTGAGCGGTGAGCCTTCCGGCATCCAGACCGTGGCGTATTTGGCCGCCGACTTGGCCGGACGCACGCGCAGGATGATGCCGTGCAGGATCAGCATCCAGATCAGGCGTGGAATCTCGACCACCCGCGGGTCGCTCAGGAACTGAGCAAGGTAGGTGCGCAACGCAGCAGCCGTGGGTGCCTCGGGCGTGCCGAGGTTGCAGAAGAGGAGGGCGGTCTTGGGGGCGCTACCGTGGCGGTAAGCGGGTTCAGGCTTCATCATGCTCATCCGGGCATGATAGGGCCTGGCTGTGGCGCCTGCCCGTGTGGGGCCGGCGTGGCGCCCGCATCAATGCTTGTTGCTGCTGCCTTTGGGGCTGCCCAGGCTGCTGTCGCCGGGCTTGCTGGCGGCGCCGAGCTGCAGCGGCTCGGTGTCGGCAAAGTGCAGCACTTCAAATCGCACGGTCGGCGAGGTTGGGTCCACCGGCGGGCTGCCCAGGCCGATCGCGCCGCTGCCGTGCAGGGTGCAGCTGCCGCGCTTGAGGCTGACGATCTCGCCGTCCAGGCCGAAGCGCACAAAGGTGCCGTTGTAGCTGAGGTCGGTGATGGAAAAGCTGCCGCCATGCCAGTCGATGCGTGCATGGGAGCGCGACACCCGGCCGTCGGTGATGCAGTAGGTGGCCTGCACGCTGCGACCCAGCACGATGGGCATGCTGTCGATGTCGAAGACGCGGTCCAGATCCATCCAGACCAGGCGGATGCCGTCGGGCTCCACCGCATGGACGACCTCGCCAAACTGCGTGGCCGCCATATCGCTCTGGTTGGGTTGGTCCAGCACATGGACATGCACCGGCTCGGCCCGGCCGCGCAGCGGGATCAGATCCAGGCTGCGAAAACGCAGCTTTTGGGTGCTGGGCAGGCCGGCCAGTACCTCGGCGGTGATGAGGGTTTCGTTGTCGCCGGCATGGTCGAGCAGGCGGGCGGCCACATTGACGGCGTCGCCGAAGCAGTCGCCATTGAGCTCCACCACCTCGCCGCGCGCCAGGGCCACCTGCATGCGCAGGGCGCGCAGGCTGGCCGAGCCCTGCTGCTTGCCGCGTGCGACCAGGTGCTCCAGAAACTCATGCATGCGGATGGCCGACTTGACGCCATCGCGCGGCACCTCGAACACCGCCATCAGCCCGTCGCCCAGGGTCTTGATCAGGCGGCCATTGCACTCGTCGACCGCACGCGCGATCAGGTTCACGGTGTGGGTGACCAAGGCCGAGGCTTCGGCATTGCCCAGGGTCTCGAACAGTGCTGTGCTGCCGCGCAAATCGGCAAACAAAACAGTGCGTTCCCGGATGTCGGCCATGTCAGATCGGAAGGGGCGAAAGTGCGTGAAATTCTTGGCAGTGTAGCCGCCCCATATGGTGGCGGCTCGTCAGGGCGCTGGGCAGCGTTTCGTCTGTGCGCCGGCTTCAAATCCGTGTTCCTGCTGCGCCCATAAAAAAGGGCTGGATCGCTCCAGCCCTTGGCTCTTCAGACTCAGCTGATTGCAGCCTATCCAGGCGCACAGCCAAGCGCTGAGCGCCTGGCTGCCTATTCGTCCAATCAGAGATTGTCCAAATAGGTCCGCAGCTTGTCGGACCGGCTCGGGTGCTTGAGCTTGCGGATGGCCTTGGCTTCGATCTGGCGGATGCGCTCGCGGGTGACGTCGAATTGCTTGCCGACTTCTTCCAGCGTGTGGTCCGTGCTCATTTCGATGCCGAAGCGCATGCGCAGCACCTTGGCTTCGCGCGGGGTCAGGCTGTCGAGGATGTCCTTCACCACATCGCGCAGGCCGGCTTGCATCGCTGCTTCGATCGGCGCGGTGTTGTTGGTGTCCTCGATGAAGTCGCCCAGGTGGCTGTCGTCGTCGTCACCGATCGGCGTTTCCATGGAGATCGGCTCTTTGGCGATCTTCATGATCTTGCGGATCTTGTCCTCGGGGATCTCCATCTTCTCGGCCAGGGTCGGCGCATCCGGCTCAAAGCCGAATTCCTGCAAATGCTGGCGCGAGATGCGGTTCATCTTGTTGATCGTCTCGATCATGTGCACCGGGATGCGGATGGTGCGGGCCTGATCGGCGATCGAACGGGTGATGGCCTGACGGATCCACCAGGTCGCGTAGGTCGAGAACTTGTAGCCGCGACGGTATTCGAACTTGTCCACCGCCTTCATCAGGCCGATATTGCCCTCTTGGATCAAGTCCAGGAACTGCAGGCCGCGGTTGGTGTACTTCTTGGCGATGGAGATCACCAGGCGCAAGTTGGCCTCGATCATTTCCTTCTTGGCGTCGCGCGAGGCCTTTTCGCCCTCGTTCATCTTCTTGTTGATGTCCTTGAGGTCATCAATCGGCACGACGGCCTTGCTCTGGATGTCGATCAGCTTTTGCTGCAGTTCCTGCACCGGCGGCAGATTGCGAGCCAGCACGGCGGAGTAGGGCTTTCCGGCGGCGACTTCCTTCTCGGCCCAGGCGCGGTTCAGCGCATTGGGCGGGAAGTTCTTGATGAAGTACTCCTGGGGCATGCCGCACTTGTCGACCACGATCTTGCGCAGCTCGCGCTCGTAGCGGCGCACATCGTCCACCTGCGAGCGCAGCAGATCGCAGAGCTTTTCAATCGTCTTGACGGTGAAGCGGATGGTCATCAGCTCGGCGCTGATGGCTTGCTGGGCCTTGTTGTAGGTCGGCGACTTGTAGCCGTCCTTCTCAAAAGCCTTGCGCATCTTGTCGAAGTTGACGGCCAGCGAATCCAGCTTGACCAGAGCGGCGTTCTTCAGCTCTTCCAGCTTCTTGGTCAGGGCCTTGGAGCCGCCATTGCCGTCGTCGTCGTCTTCTTCGTCGAATTCGTCGAAGTCTTCTTCGGCCACATAGTCGTCGGCCTCATCGGCAGCGACGAAGCCGTCCACCACTTCCGAGATCGTCTTCTCGCCGGCGCGGATCTTGTCGGCCAGGTCAAGGATGTGGGCGATGGTGGTGGGCGAGGCCGAGATGGCCAGCATCATGGCCTGCAGGCCGCCTTCGATGCGCTTGGCGATTTCGATTTCGCCTTCGCGGGTCAGCAGTTCGACCGTGCCCATTTCGCGCATATACATGCGCACCGGGTCGGTGGTGCGGCCGAATTCCGAGTCCACGGTGGACAGGGCGGCTTCGGCGGCTTCTTCGGCTTCTTCTTCGGTCGAGGTGGCGGTGGCGCTGCCCTGGATCAGCAGGGTGGCGGCGTCCGGCGCCTGCTCGTAGACCGCGATGCCCATGTCGTTCAACATGGAGATGATGGCCTCGAGGATTTCCTCGTTGACCAGCTTCTCGGGCAAGTGGTCGTTGATTTCCTGATGGGTCAGGAAACCACGCGTCTTGCCCATCTTGATCAGGGTCTTCAGCTCGTGGCGGCGCTTGGCGGCTTCTTCTTCCGTCAGTGCCGTTTCTTCCAGGCCGAATTCACGCATCAGCGCGCGCTCCTTGGCGCGCGAGACCTTCATGCGCAGGGGCTTGGCCTTGGGCTTGTCTTCTGTGGCTTCGGCCACCTCGGCTTCGGCTTCTGGCTCGCCTTCCAGATCGGCTTCGAGATCCGAGAAGTCTTCTTCCTCGACCTCGGCGGCCTTCTTGCCCGCGGCCTTCTTGGTTTCGGTGGCTGCCTTGGGCTTGCGGCCGCGCTTGGGCTTGTCCTCGCCCTCTGCCGTGGCCGC
>JAIXSD010000068.1 GCA_027484885.1 Rubrivivax sp. | reverse complement strand
GTGCGGGCCCAGCGGCAGCAGATCGCCACGGTCAGTGACATCGGCCGCGAGCTCACCGCCTCGCTCGATCTGGCGGCCGTGCAGCAGGCCCTGTACCGCCAGGTCGAATCGCTGATGCCCGCCTTGATTTTTGGCGTCGGCCTGCTGCGCGCCGAGGAGGGGGAGGGCGGCGTGGTGGCGTTTGACTTTGTCATCGACCGCGGTCGGCCCTTGCTGCCTTACCGGCGCAGCCTGTCGCGCCCGGATCAGCCGGCGGCCCGCTGCATCTTGCAGGCCGCGCCGCAGTGGGAGCGGGACATCGCGCATGACAACCGCTTGATCGACCCCGAGGACCTGTCTGCCCCTTACCGGCCCGAGCTGCCGCCAGGCCAGGTGCTGCGCCTGGCCAGCGGCGAGGAGCCCACGCGTGCGCGCTCCGGCCTCTACGTGCCGCTGCAGATCAAGGGCCAGGTCAAGGGCTTGATCTGCGTGCTCAGTGACCAGGTCGATGCCTACCGCCAGACCGATCTGGACCTGCTCCAGGCCCTGGCCGCCTACGCCGCCGTGGCCCTGGACAATGCCGACGCCTACGCCCAGCTGCGCCGCACCCAGACCCAGCTCTTCGAGCAGGAGAAGCTGGCCTCGCTGGGCTCGCTGGTGGCAGGCGTGGCCCATGAGCTGAACACGCCGCTGGGCAACAGCTTGCTGGCGGCCAGCACCTTGCAAGATGGAACACGCGAGTTCAAGGCCTTGCTGGCCACTGGTCAGCTGCGCCGCTCCGAGCTGCAGACCTTTTGCGACACCACCGAGGCCAGCGCCGGCCTGCTGGTGCGCGGCCTGGCCAGCGCGGCCAGCCTGGTCTCCAGCTTCAAGCAGCTGGCGGTGGACCAGACCTCGGAGCGGCGGCGCCAGTTCGAGCTGCAGCAGCTCTGCGAGGAGGTGCAGCTCAGCCTGATCAACCGCCTGCGCAAGGACGGCCACCAGCTGCAGATCCAGGTCGAACCGGGCCTGAGCCTGGACAGCTACCCCGGCCCTCTGGGCCAGGTGCTCAGCAATCTGGTGCTCAACGCCATCATCCACGGCTTCGAGGGGCGGCAGAACGGCCAGATGCGCATCGAGGCCGAAGCCGCCGGCGCCGAGCGGGTGCGCCTGCGCTTCCGCGACAACGGCCGCGGCATCGCGCCCGAGCACCTGTCACGCGTCTTCGACCCTTTCTTCACCACCAAGCTGGGCAGCGGCGGCAGCGGCCTGGGCCTGCACCTGTGCTACACCATCGTGCGCTCCATGCTGGGCGGTGAAATCACGGTCAGCAGCACGCCAGGGCAGGGCGCGCAGTTCGAGCTGCTGCTGCCGCGCGAGGCACCAGCGGCCGTGCCAGTGGCCGGCACGGCAGGGCTGGCGGAGGCGGATGGCCTAGGCGCAGCTCTCTAAGTCCGCCACATCCCCCGGGAATCAAGGGCCTGGGGTGAAACCCGCGCTGTCGTGGCGGCCTGCATTGCAGAGATAATCCGCCGCGTTTTGTCCACCCCCAACTTCCGCTGAACGACCTGCCATCATGCTTTTGACTTTGGTCTTTGCTTATCTCCTGGTCACCATCGCCATTGGTTTGTGGGCGGCCAAGCGGGTCAAGAACACCGCGGACTTCGCCATCGCCGGCCGCCACCTGCCGCTGGCCATGGTCATCACCACCACCTTTGCCACCTGGTTTGGCGCCGAGACGGTGCTGGGCATCCCGGCCAAGTTTGTCGAAGGCGGCTTGAACGGCGTGGTGGAAGACCCCTTCGGCGCCGGTACCTGCCTGATCCTGGTGGGCCTGTTCTTCGCCGGCAAGCTCTACAAGATGACCTTGCTGACCATCAGCGACTATTACCGCGAGCGCTACGGCCGCGTGGTCGAGGTGGTGTGCTCCTTCATCATCATCCTGTCCTATCTGGGCTGGGTGGCTGCCCAGGTCACGGCCCTGGGCCTGGTGTTCAACCTGCTGTCGGGCGGCGCCATCAGTGTGGCCATGGGCATGGCCTTGGGCACGGCCTCCATCCTGGCCTACACCTTGTTCGGCGGCATGTGGTCGGTGGCGGTGACCGATTTCATCCAGATGATCATCCTGGTGCTGGGCCTGAGCCTGATCGCCTGGTTTGCGGCCGATATGGCCGGCGGCGCCGGCAAGGTGGTCGACCTGGCGGTCAGCAAGGACCTGTTCCGTTTCCTGCCGCCGCCCAGCCTGCACGACTGGCTGTTCTTCATCGGCAGCGCCATCACCATGATGCTGGGCTCGATCCCGCAGCAGGATGTGTTCCAGCGGGTGATGTCGGCCAAGGATGAAAAGTCCGCCGTGCGCGGCTCGGTCATCGGCGGCGCCAGCTACATCGTGTTCGCCTTCGTGCCCATGTTCATCGTCGTCAGCGCCCTGATCATCATGCCGGAGCAGGCCGCGCAGTTGATCAAGGAAGACTCGCAAAAAGTCATCCCGACCCTGGTCATGGACAAGATGCCTTTTGTGATGCAGGTGGTGTTCTTCGGCGCGCTGCTGTCGGCCCTCAAGTCCACCGCCTCGGCCACGCTGCTGGCGCCTTCCGTGACCTTTGTCGAGAACATCTGGCGCCAGTTCTTCCCGCGTGTCTCTGACAAGCAGGAACTGCGCACCATGCGCATCGCCACCCTGATCTTCAGCGTCTGCGTCTGCACCTACGCCATCATGCTGCAGGGCACGCCGATTTTTGAGCTGGTGACGGCGGCCTACAAGGTCACCCTGGTGGGCGCCTTCGTGCCCCTGGTCTTCGGCCTGTACTGGAAGCGCGCCACCACCCAGGGCGCGATCTTCGCCATCGTCCTGGGCGTGCTGAGCTGGCTGCTGTTTGAAGCCACGCCGGCCGGTGAGGACATGCCGGCCCAGTTGGCCGGCGTGCTGGCCGCGGTGCTGGGCATGCTGATCGGCTCGCTGGGCCCGCAGGCGATCAAGAATGTGCACGCCTCGCACCACAAGCTGGCCGGTTTGGAGCCCAAGGCCGGCGCCTGAGGGCGCCCGGCCCTGCCGCGGGGCGCCCGGAGCCCGGGCCCCTATAATTTACGGTTTTGAATCAACGGTTTAGACCATGCCGATCTACGCTTACCGCTGCGCCGAATGCGGTCACGCCAAAGACGTGCTGCAAAAGCTGTCCGATGCACCGCTGAGCACCTGCCCGCATTGCGGCGCAGAAGCCTTCCAGAAACAAGTGACCGCCGCGGGCTTCCAGCTCAAGGGCTCGGGCTGGTACGCCACCGATTTCAAGGGCGGCGGCAGCGCCGCTGCCGCCACAGGCGCCACCGGTGGCGCCGTGGCCTCCACGCCCGATGCGGCGCCCGCCAGCAGCAGCGCCGACAGCGGCAGCAGCAGCGCTGCCGCAGCGCCGGCTTCGTGCGGTGGCTCCTGCGCCTGCCACTGAGCTGCGCGTTTGAGCTCGCCTTCTGAAATCACGCCGCCGCCCACGCCTCCTGTGCCCTCCGCGCCCCCGAATAGGACCCCTGTGAAAAAGTACATCGTCACCGGCCTCCTGGTCTGGCTGCCTCTGGCCATCACCATCTGGGTGCTGTTGTGGGTGCTGGGCATCATCAACGGGGTGTTCGCCTCCATGCTGACCGCCTTGCAGGCGGTGGCACCGGCCTCGCTGCACGAGAGCATCGACGGCCTGCGCCACATCCCGGGTCTGGGCCTGGTGATTCTGGTGGGCGGCATGCTGCTGACGGGCGTGTTCGTGGCCAATATCTTCGGCCAGTGGTGGCTGCGCCAGTGGGACCGCCTGCTGTCCAACATCCCCATCGTCAAGAGCATCTACAGCTCGGTCAAGCAGGTGTCGGACACGCTGTTTTCCAGCAGCGGCAATGCCTTCCGTGAAGCCGTGCTGGTGCAGTACCCGCACCAGGGCAGCTGGACCATCGCCTTCGTCACCGGCAAGCCCGGCGGCGAGGTGGCCGAGGCCCTGGGCGACGAGCATGTCAGCCTCTACGTGCCGACCACGCCCAACCCGACCTCGGGCTTTTTCCTGATGATGCCGCGCAGCCAGGTGCGCCCGCTCAAGATGAGCGTGGATGCCGCGCTCAAGCACATCATCTCCATGGGGGTGGTGGCGCCGGAAGGCGAGAGCGCCGGGGACGAAGGCCCAGCTCGAAATCAGCCGGGTTGAGCGCCCCGGCACGCGCTCAACCCTGAGGGCTTTGGAAGCAGCCCCTCAGCGCCGCCCCCGCATCTTGCCCAACGACCGAACCCTGTGGGCCGCGCCACGCCAGATGGTTGGCGCCGCAGCCCGAATCGACGAAATTTTGGAGTGAACCCGCAATGAGAACCTGTTACGCCGGCCAAGTCAGCGAGAAGCTGCAAGACCAGACCGTCACCCTGATGGGCTGGGCCCATCGTCGCCGCGACCACGGCGGCGTCATCTTCATCGACCTGCGCGACCGCGAAGGCCTGGTGCAAGTCGTCTGCGACCCCGATCGCGCCGACATGTTCAAAGTGGCCGAAGAGGTGCGCAACGAGTTCTGCCTCAAGGTCGTGGGCAAGGTGCGCCTGCGCCCCGCCGGCACCGAGAACAACAACCTGACCAGCGGCAAGATTGAAGTGCTGTGCCATGAGCTGGAAGTGCTGAACCCCTCGGTGACGCCTCCGTTCCAGATGGACGACGAGAACCTGTCCGAAACCACGCGCCTGACCCATCGCGTGCTGGACCTGCGTCGCCCCTACATGCAAAACAACCTGATGCTGCGCTACCGCGTGGCGATGGAAGCGCGCAAGTTCCTGGACGAGCATGGCTTCATCGACATCGAAACGCCGATGCTGACCAAGAGCACGCCCGAGGGCGCGCGCGACTACCTGGTGCCCAGCCGTGTGCATGACGGCATGTTCTTCGCGCTGCCGCAATCGCCCCAGCTGTTCAAGCAGCTGCTGATGGTGGCCGGCTACGACCGTTACTACCAAATCACCAAGTGCTTCCGCGACGAAGACCTGCGTGCTGATCGCCAGCCCGAATTCACCCAGATCGATATTGAAACGAGCTTCCTGAGCGAGCAGGAAATCCGTGACATGTTCGAAGGCATGATCCGCCACGTCTTCATGAAGGCGCTGAATGTGGACTTGGGCACCTACCCGGTGATGAAGTACGCCGATGCCATGCATCTCTACGGCTCGGACAAGCCCGATCTGCGCGTCAAGCTGCAGTTCACCGAACTGACCGATGTGATGGGCGATGTGGACTTCAAGGTCTTCTCGACCCCCGCCACCACCAAGGGCGGCCGCGTCGTCGCCCTGCGCGTGCCCGGTGGTGCCTCGATCAGCCGCGGCGAGATCGATGCCTACACCGAGTTCGTCAAGATCTACGGCGCCAAGGGCCTGGCCTGGATCAAGGTCAATGAAGTGGCCAAGGGCCGCGAAGGCCTGCAAAGCCCCATCGTCAAGAACCTGCACGACAAGGCCGTGACCGACATCCTGGCCCGTACCGGCGCGCAGGACGGCGACCTGATCTTCTTCGGTGCCGACAAGGCCAAGATCGTCAACGACGCCATCGGTGCCCTGCGCCTGAAGGTGGGCCACAGCGAATTCGGCAAGGCCAATGGCCTGTTCGAAGACCGCTGGGCACCGCTGTGGGTGGTGGACTTCCCGATGTTCGAGCACGACGAAGAAAACGACCGCTGGGCGGCCGTGCACCACCCCTTCACCGCGCCCAAGGACGGCCACGAGGACCTGATGGTCACCGACCCCGGTGCCTGCATCGCCAAGGCCTACGACATGGTGCTGAACGGCTGGGAACTGGGTGGCGGCTCCATCCGTATCCACCGCGCTGAAGTGCAGAGCAAGGTTTTCGATGCGCTCAAGATCAGCAAGGAAGACGCACAGGTCAAGTTCGGCTTCCTGCTGGACGCGCTGCAGTACGGTGCTCCGCCGCACGGCGGCCTGGCCTTCGGTCTGGACCGCATCGTCACCATGATGACCAAGGCCGAGTCCATCCGCGACGTGATCGCCTTCCCCAAGACCCAGCGCGCCCAGTGCCTGCTGACCGGCGCACCAAGCAATGTGGACGACAAGCAGCTGCGCGAGCTGCACATCCGCCTGCGCAATGCCGCGGCGGTGTCGGGCGCCAGCGGCGCTTGATGCACCACGCATCGGCATCACACCAGGGCAGCTTCGGCTGCCCTTTTTTTGGCCTGTTACCAAACGTAGGGAGTGTCACCAGATGTTGTCTTTGAAGAACACGAGAACACCGAACGCGACCCGCTCGGGCCTGCTCATCGCGCTGGCCCTGATGCTGGCCGCCTGCGGCAAGCAGGGCGCCACCTTGGGCGAGGGCAGCTCGGAGATCACCGGGTCCGCCGGCGCCGCCGGTGCTCACCAAGCGCACCGCGAACTGATGAAGTGCGATGCCCCCGTGGCCACCCTGGCCCTGGTGGAAAACAGCAATGGCTACACCGTGTCCAGCAGCTACAACCTGCCCAGCTCGCCCGTGCCCTTGATCCGCCTGCTGGCCCAGCAAAGCGGCTGCTTCCGCGTGGTGGACCGTGCGGCCGGCCTCAAGGCCACCATCAAGGAGCAGGAGCTGAAAGACGCCGGCATCCTGCGCCAACAGGGCAGCACGGTGCACAAGGGCAAGGGCTACGAGGCCCAATACAGCCTGACGCCCAGCCTCAGCTTCAGCGAGCAGAATGCCGGCCGCGAGGTCGGCGGGCTGATGGCGCAGATTCCGGTGCTGAACAAGTTTGTCGCTGCCGCCGAGCAGGTCAAGCTCAAGGAGGCCCAGGTCGCCCTGCTGCTGACCGACAACGAAACCACCGAGCAGATCGCTGCCGCCACCGGCTCGGTGCGCGTCACCGACCTCGGCATGGGCGGCCTGGTGGTGGGCAAGTTGGGTGGCGCCGGTGGCGCCGGCTGGGCCAATAGCAACGAAGGCAAGGTGATTGCCGCGGCCTTCCTGGATGCGCACAACAAGCTGGTCGTGCAGGTGCGCGAGCTGGCCGCCAAGGACCTGCCGCCGCCGGTGGTGACCAAGTCCACGAAAGGCTGAGACCCCGCAGCCTGCCGGTGTCATCGCGCTGGGCTATGCTCTTGGCATGAGTGCGACGACACCTGCTGAACCTCTTGCGACACGGCCTTTCAAGATCCCTGAATCGGTGCTGGTGCTTATCCACACGCCCGATCTGCAGGTGCTGATGCTGGAGCGGGCCGACCGGCCGGGCTTCTGGCAATGCGTGACCGGCTCCAAGGATGCGCTGGATGAGCCGATCGCCGAGACCGCGCGCCGCGAGGTGCAGGAAGAAACTGGTATCGAGGCCAGCCAGGGCCTGCTGCGCGATTGGGGCCTGGCCAATGAGTACGAGATCTACCCCGTCTGGCGCCACCGTTATGCGCCCGGCGTCACCCGCAACACCGAGCATGTCTTCGGCCTGACCGTGCCGGCCGGCACGCCCGTGCGCCTGGCCCCGCGCGAGCATCTGCAGTACCGCTGGCTGCCCTGGCAGGAGGCGGCCGATCTGTGCTTCTCGCCCTCCAACGCCGAGGCGGTGCTGCAGCTGCCGCGTTTCGTGGCCGCGCTGACATGAAAGGCAATGCATTCAGCCAGTCGGTGCAGCACGAAATCCCGGCTGCTGATGCTGCAGCCGCGCCGCGCCTGCGCGTGGCCACCTACAACATCCACAAGGGCGTGCGTGGGGTGGGGCCGCAAAAGCGCCTGGAGATCCACAACCTGGGCCTGGGCATCGAGGCCCTTGATGCCGACCTGGTGTTTCTGCAAGAGGTGCGCCACTTCCACCACCGTGACGCCAAACAGTTCGATCACACCTGGTTCGGCTGGCCCGATCAGGGGCAGGCGGAGTTTCTGGCGCCCGATGGCTACCAGGTGGCCTACCGCACCAATGCGGTGACCAAGCATGGCGAGCATGGCAATGCCTTGCTCTCGCGCTTTCCCATCGGCGACATCGGCCACCACGATGTGTCGGATCACCGCTTCGAGCAGCGCGGTTTGCTCCATGTGCCGGTGCGCTGGCAGGGCCGCGAGTTGCACACCGTGGTGGCGCATCTGGGCCTGATGCACAGTGGCCGCGTGCGCCAGGTGCAGCGCCTGGCCGAGTTCATCGAGCACCATGTGCCGGCCGACGCAGTGCTGATGGTGGCGGGTGATTTCAACGACTGGGGCGAGCGCCTGGATGCACCCATGCGGGCCCACGGCATGCAGCGCGCGGTGGCGCCGCAGGGGCGATCGCGCTACGCCACCTTCCCCTCGCGCCTGCCGTTTTTCTCGCTCGATCGCATCTACACCCGCGGCCTGCGCTGCGTGAGCATGCAGGTGCCCAAGGGCCCGGTCTGGGCCCGCATGTCCGATCACCTGCCTCTGCTGGCCGAGCTGGAGCTGGAGGGCGCGTGAGCGGCCACCCCGCGGCGGACGGGGCCCCGGGCCTCGAACACGAATCCCTGCTGTCCTGGCATGCCCAGCCCAGCCCCGAGTTCACCGGCGGCAACCAGCTGCAGCTGCTGCGCGGCGGTGACGAGCTGTTTCCGCTGATGCGTGCGGCCATTGCCGGCGCCTTGCGCGAGGTCTGGCTGGCCACCTACATCTTCCACGACGACGAGGCCGGCCAGGCCCTGGTGGTGGCGCTGCGTGCGGCGGCTGCGCGGCGGGTGCGGGTGCGGGTGGTCGTGGATGGTTTTGGCAGCAAGGCTTCGCTGGCCTGGCTGCAGGCCCAGCTGGAGGGCAGCGGCGTGGCCCTGGCCGTGTTTCGCCCCATCGATCGCTGGTACCGTTGGCTGCAACCGGGGCAGCTGCGCCGCCTGCATCAGAAGCTCTGCGTGGTCGATGGCGAGCAGGGCTATGTCGGCGGCATCAACATCATCGGCGACCGCATGGACCTGAACCACGGCGCCACCGAGCAGCCGCGCCTGGACTTTGCCGTGGCCCTGCACGGCCCCACCGTGCTGCCCATGGAGCAGGCCGCGCGCGCGGTCTGGACCCGGGCCTGGCTGGGTCGCGATTTTGGCGAGGAGCTGCGCGCCCTGGTGCGCAGCCCCGAGCCGCTGTCCCGCCTGCGGCGCCTGGTGCAGGGCCTGCGCATGCCGCGCCCGCATTGGCTGCGCCGACGCCAGCGCGACGGCGAAGCCGCGCCGCAGCCCGAGCTGGCGCCGGTCTGCGCGGCCTTTGTGCTGCGCGACAACCTGCGCCAGCGCCGCACCATCGAGCGGGCTTACATCGACGCCATCCGCGCCGCGCGCGAGCGGGTGGACCTGATCACGCCTTACTTCTACCCCGGCCATGCCTTCCGCCGCGCCCTGCGCGACGCCGC
>JAIXSD010000480.1 GCA_027484885.1 Rubrivivax sp. | reverse complement strand
GACCACTGGGCTACCTCCCGCCAGCGGAGTTCGAAGCCAACTACCATCGTCAACGCGCTGGTCAGGCCGCGACCGCCTGACTTAAACCAACTGGCCTCCGCGAAACCCGGGGCGATTCAAAAGTCCCGGGCATCGCTCTTCAGGTAAGCGCGGTGGGCTAGCCGATCAATGTTTAAAGTCAAAATTCCCCGAACGCCGAGGTTCCAAAGCTGCGTATAGCCGGGCGGAATGGCGCAGCGAAGCGCGTCCTGCAACTGTCTTGTAATGGCGGACTGAAAAGAGCTTTGGCCGAAGGACTCTTCTAGGTGTTCAAAGGACTTCCACGTGGACGGAGCGGCTCGTGAGGCGGAGAGCAGCGCCCGGCGCCGTGCCGCAGAGGCGTCATTGGCTCCACGAATGGCCGCCTCAGCTTCTTCTTCTAGCTTCTTTTGCAGCGCGGGCCAGGTAGGTAGGCCGCTTGGGGCACTTAGGCCCGAACCTGCCCAAACGACGACGGGCTTGCCGCGGATCTTCCATGCGTCTAGGAGCGATCTGTAGGCCGGTGTGTCTTTGTACATATCTAACCTGGTCGAGACTTTCTGGGAGTGTAGGGGGCGGGTGAGTTGCGACGCCTAACTTTGTTATCGAGCGACTTTAGTGCTGCGTATCGATTCCAGCTGTCGCTGTAACCCAACCATTCCGAAACACAAAAACTCACTCCAAATCATGGGCTTGCGATGCCCCATGAACGCTCGAGTTCAGTGTATCCAAACAACAAAAAGGGGCAAACCGAGCCCGCTCAGTTTGGGTGTCCAACACGAGGCATGTGAGTGCCCAAGAGCCGCCCGGAAGCACGCAAGCCCCCCCTCACCCGCCCCGCGCCACCCTCTCTCCAAACACCTCCACGGCAAACCCCACCGTGAAGCTGCCATCCGCCCAGCGCACCAACGGCCGCTTGATGACGCTGGGCTGGGCCAGGGCGAGTTGGGTGGCGCTGGTGGCGTCGACGACGGCGGCTTTGGTGGCCTCGTCGAGCTTGCGCCAGGTGGTGCCGGCTCGGTTGATCACCTTGTCCCAGCCCAGGGCGGCCATCCAGAGGGGCAGCTGGTCGGCGGGGACGCCGGCTTTCTTGAAGTCGTGGAATTCAAACGTCAGCCCGGGCTGTTCTTGCAGCCAGGTGCGGGCGCGTTTGACGGTGTCGCAGTTGGGGATGCCATAAACGGTAATCATGGCTCGCACGCTACCATGACCGCATGATCGATTGGTTGGATGAACGCAGCCTGGACTTCCCCCCGACGCAGCGTGCGCTGGGGCCCGAATCCGACGCCCCGGGCCTGCTGGCCGCCGGCGGCGACCTCCGCCCCGAGCGCCTGGCCGCTGCCTACGCGCGCGGCATCTTTCCCTGGTACGGGCCCAATCAGCCACCGCTGTGGTGGGCGCCGGACCCGCGCATGGTGCTGCAGACCGCCCATTTCAAGCTCTCGCGCTCGCTGCGCAAGACCTTGCAGCATTTCATCCGCACGCCGGGCTGCGAGATCCGGGTGGACAGCGCCCTGCCCGAGGTGCTGCGGGCCTGCGCCCAGGCGCCGCGCGAGGGCCAGAGCGGCACCTGGATCCTGCCCGAGATGCAGGCCGCCTACCTGGCCTGGTCGCGGGCGCAAGGCGCCGTGCACAGCATCGAGACCTGGATGGACGGCGAACTGGCGGGCGGACTCTACGGCATCAACCTCGGCGGCATGTTTTTTGGCGAATCGATGTTCATGCGCCGCACGGATGCGTCCAAGATCGCCCTGACCGCCCTGATCTGCCTGTGCCGCCGGCATGGCATCCCCTGGATCGATTGCCAGCAAAACACCCGCCACCTGGCCTCGCTGGGCGCCGCCGAGGTGCCGCGTCAGCAGTTTGAAGCGCATCTGCAGCAAGCCCTGCAGCGGCCCGCCCCGCAGGATTGGACCTATCATCCGGCGCTGTGGGCGCAGCTGGGCCCGGCCTTCGACCGCGATGCCGGACTGGGCCGCTGAGCCTTCTGGTCCTCAAGCCAACTCTCCTTCCGAATCCCCCAACATTCTTGACGCCACCGAGCCGACGACCGTGACCCATCTGAAAGAGCTTCCGCTGGCCCAGCTGCAGTTCTACGCCACGGCCGCCTACCCCTGCAGCTACCTGGCCGACCGCCAGGCGCGCTCCCAGGTGGCCACGCCCAGCCACCTGATCCACGCCGATGCCTACTCGGCCCTGGTGGCGGCCGGGTTCCGGCGCAGCGGCTTGTTCACCTACCGGCCCTTCTGCGATGGCTGCAAGGCCTGCGTGCCCATGCGCATCCCGGTGGCCAGCTTCAAGCCCAGCCGCAGCCAGCGCCGCGCCCTGCGCCAACACCAGCATCTGCAAGCCAAGGTCATGCGCCTGGGTTACAGCCAGGAGCATTACGAGCTCTATCTGCGCTACCAGGCCGCGCGCCACTCGGGCGGCGGCATGGACCACGACAGCGTCGAGCAGTACAGCCAGTTCCTGCTGCAAAGCCGCATCAACTCGCGCCTGGTGGAGTTCCGCGAGCGGCGCGAGGACGGCGAGATGGTGCTCAAGATGGTGTCCATCCTGGACATCCTCAGCGATGGACTCTCGGCCGTCTACACCTTCTACGAGCCCGAAGAGAAAACCAGTTACGGCACCTACAACGTGCTCTGGCAGATCCAGCAAACGCGCGATCTGCAGCTGGCCCACCTCTACCTCGGCTACTGGATCGCCGAGAGCGGCAAGATGGCCTACAAGGCCGATTTCCGCCCGCACCAGCTGCTGCAGCAAGGCCAGTGGAATTGGGCCGACGAGGCGGACCCGGCACAGGCCATGGGCAGCACGGCGCGCCCGGGCGCAGCGCCTGACTCAATCCAAGAGCGCTGACACCCGCTCGGCCACCGCCAGGCAGCTGGTCAGCCCGGGGGACTCCAGGCCCAGCAGTTGCACCAGACCGGCCAGACCATGCTCGGCGGGCCCCTCGATGCGGAAATCCGCGGCCAGCTCGCCCGGCCCGCTGATCTTGGGCCGCACGCCGGCATAGGCTGCTTGCAAACGGCCCTCGGGCAGATCGGGCCAGTAGCGGCGCACCTCGGCGGCAAAGCGCTCGCCGCGCGCAGGGTCGACGCGGTAGTCCAGCGCAGCCGGGTCGCTGACGCCGTCCAGCCACTCCACATCGGGCCCGAAGCGGGCCTGGCCGCCCAGGTCCAGGGTCAGGTGCACGCCGAGGCCCGCAGCTTGGGGCATGGGATAGATCAGGTGCGAAAAAGGCGCAGGGCCTGAGAGCGAGAAATAGCTGCCCTTGCAAAAACGCGGCGCCGGCTGATGGCAGGCGGCGAGGCCCTCGGTGGCCCGCGCCAGGGCCGGTGCCCACAGGCCGGCAGCATTGACCACGCGTGGCGTCAGCACGGCGAAGGATTCACCCGCATCGCCGCCAGCCTCGGCCTCCATCTCCACCCGCCACAACCCGCCCTGGCGGCGCAGGGCGCGCACCGGGCTGCCCAAGGCCACGCAGCCGCCCGCGGCCTCCAGCTCGCCCTGCAGGGCCAGCATCAGGGCATGGCTGTCGACGATGCCGGTCGAGGGCGAGAGCAAGGCCGCCTCGCAGCGCAGTGCGGGTTCCAGCGCCCGCGCCTGCGCAGCGCTCAAGGCTTGCACATCGTCCACGCCATTGCGCCGCGCCTGCTCGGCCAGGGCCTGCAAGGCCGGCAGCTGGGCCGGCTCGGTGGCCACCAGCAGTTTGCCGCAGCGGCGGTGCGGCACGGCATGCGAGGCACAGAAGTCGTAGAGCAGCTCGCGGCCGCGCACGCAGAGCTCGGCCTTGAGCGAGCCGCTGGGATAGTAGAGCCCGGCATGGATAACCTCGCTGCTGCGCGAGCTGATGCCGCTGCCGATCTGGCCGGCACGCTCCAGCACCAGGGTTTCCAGGCCGCGCTGCGCCAGCGCCCGGCCCACGGCCAGGCCCAGCACGCCGGCGCCCACCACCACCGCGTCCACGCGGTCCAAATCTGCCTCCGGCCGAAGCTCACTCATGCTCGGGACTCGCTTTCCTTCGTTTTGCTCGTCTTGCTCAGGCCTCATGCCAGAGCCCCACAGCCACCCATTGTGCGGTTGCCACCACAGACGCACACCCACCCTGCGGCCCGGCAGCTCACCCAGGCGCGCGCTCTGCGCCCCAAGGCCCGGCGCGGCACAGAGATGCACCACTTTGCCCGCCCTGTTCAGGCTTTGACTGGGCGCAGCTCGCCCCGAAACTCCGCAGCCAAGAAGCCCAGGCGATGCGCGCGTGGATGGAGCACCCATCCCGGTGCCCGCGCCAACACGGGCTCACACACCGGCATCAGCACGGCCCAGGGAGCCACCCGCTTGCCCGCCAACACACGCCCCACCGGGCGACAGATGCGGCGCGAGCAGATCCGAACGCCGAAAGCGCGCACAACAGCGCTCCGGCCGAGACCCACGAGTGAATGAGCGAGTGAGTGAGGGATGGCGATGACGGTGCACACCCAGGAGCTGGCGGCGGCCAGCCAGCCCAACAACGACCACGACCATGACAGAGACCACGCCGGCGGCAGCCAGGCCCTGCGGCGCGCGCGCCGCGTCTTGATCGTGGACGACAGCCGCGCCATCCAGGCCTTGATCCGCCGCTGCCTGGACTGCGAAGCCCTGGGGCCTCTGCAGATCGAAACCGCCAGCGACGGCCTGGACGCCCTGACCCAGGTGGCGCGCTTCCAGCCCGATCTGGTGCTGGCCGACTGGCATATGCCGGGCGCCTCAGGCCTGGAAATGCTGCAGCGCCTGCGCCAGGCGGGCTTTGAGCAGCTGCCCGTGGGCTTCATCACCATGGACCGGGGCAGCGATTGCCAGCGCCGGGCGCAGCAGCATGGCGCCCTGTTCTTGCTGCACAAACCCTTTGCCGCGGACGAGCTGCGCCAGGCGGTGGCGCAGGGCTTGGGGCTGGGGCTGGGCTTGAAGTTGGCACAGGGCGCCGACGAGGTGGCCGCGCAGCCAGCCTAAAATGCGCGCCCTTTCTCGTTTGTCACCCGATCAGCCCAATATGGCGGCTTCCCCACGGAAGCCCTGCCCCTCACCAGCCCATGAACATCACCGTCCTTGACGAACTGCGCGCCTACATCGACCCGCTGACCCCCGAAGAACACCAGGCGCTGGAGCGCAGCATCCTGGCCGAGGGCTGCCGCGATGCGCTGGTGCTCTGGGGCGAGATCCTGGTCGACGGCCACAACCGCTATGGCATCTGCCAGAAGCACGGCATCCCCTTCCAGACGGTGCAAAACCCGCGCTTCAAGTCCATGGAAGACGTGCATCTGTGGATGATCGACCAGCACCTGGGTCGGCGCAGCGTGTCGGATTTCCAGCGCGGCATCCTGGCCCTGCGCAAGAAGGAAATCGTCGCCGCGCGCGCCAAAGAGGCCGTCGCCCGCCTGGCCGAAGCCGGCTCCGCCGGCGCGGTGGAGTTCCCGCCCGATCTGACCGACGGCCTGCCCACCGGCCCCGACAGCAGCGCCCTGCCCCCGCCCGAGCCGCTGACCAGCCGCGAAGCCATCGCCAAGGCTGCGCGCATCAGCAGCAACACCGTGGTGCAGATCGAGAAGATCCAGAAAAGCGCAGCACCTGAGCTGGTCGAGGCGGTCAAGGCCGGCACCATCTCCATCAACGCCGCTGCCGCCGTGGCCAGCCTGGCACCGGAAGAACAAATCGCCGCCGTGGCCGGGGGCAAGAAAGAGCTGCAGCAAGCCGCCAAGCGCGTGCGCGAGGGCAAGAGCGGCAGCCGCGCCCCCAAGGCCGCCGAGGCCGGCACGGAGGCCACCGACGAAGCCGGCAGCGCCGCAGACAGCGCCAGCGACGCCGACCTGCGCAACCGCGAAACCCAGCTCAAGCTGCTGCAAGACACCGTGGCCGAGCTGACGGCCGAGAACAAGCAGCTCAAGGACGAGGTGCTGCGGCTCAAGGACCAGCTCGCGCTGCTGCAGCAACCGTCCTGACACAGCCGCAGCGCCTGATCGCGAAACTGGCCTGGATCGCCCCGCGGAGCGGCTACAGTGAGGCCCACCGCGGCCTCCACCCTTCCCTCAGCAAGCACCCGATGGACAGCGATCTCCAGGCAGAAAACCAGGCCCTGCGCCGGCAGTTGGACAGCCTTTTGCGCGAAGCGCGCAACAACGAAGAGAAGATGCGCCGCTTCGACCAGCTGGAACACCGGCTGATCGGCGCCCGCTCCATGGCCGAGCTGCTGAGCCTGCTGCTCAACGACTACCGCCAGGCCTTTGGCATCGATGCCGTGTCCATGGTGCTGCTGGACCGCGACGACGAGGCCAGCCGCATGCTGGACGCCGAGCGCCACCGCCACGAAGGCCCCAACCATCACGAACCCGCGCCGCTGGACGGCCTGACCCTGCTGCCCAGCATCGCGCCCATCGCGCCGCTGTTCCAGGGCCAGCTGCACCAGCCCTGGCTGGGCCCCTTCAACGAGCAGCGCCACCGCCCGCTGTTTGGCGCGCCCCATGCTGCGCGCCATGCCACCCTGGCCTCGGTGGCCCTGCTGCCCCTGTCACGCCACGGCGAGCTGATCGGCAGCCTGCATTTCGGCAGCAGCGACCCGAGCCGCTACGAGCGCGGCGCCGGCACCCAGCTGCTGGAGCGCCTGGCCGCCATCGTTTCGGTCTGCCTGGACAGCGCGCTCAACCAGGAGCGGCTCAAGCTGGCCGGCCTGACCGACATGCTGACCGGCGTGCACAACCGCCGCTACTTCGAGCACCGCTGCCTGATCGAGATCGCGCAAGCCCGCCGCTACCGCCACGACCTGGCCTGCCTGTTTCTGGACCTGGATCACTTCAAATCCATCAATGACCGTCACGGCCACCCGGCCGGTGACGAGGTGCTGCGCAGCATCGGCCACCTGATCCAGTCGCAGCTGCGCCTGGGCGACACGATTGCCCGCTTTGGCGGCGAAGAGTTCGTGGTGCTGCTGCCGCAGGCGCCGCTGCAGCACGCGCGCGAGATCGCCGAGCGCATCCGCGCCAGCATCGCCGCCCGAGCCCTGCTGCTGCCCAGCGGCGAGTTCATCCCGGCCACCGTCTCGGTGGGCCTGGCCATGCTGGAGCGCGCGCCCGAAGGCAGCCGCGAGCCCGACGACAAGCAGGCCCTGGCCCTGCGCCTGGTGGACGCGGCCGATCAGGCGCTCTACCGCGCCAAGGCCGAGGGGCGCAACCGGGTGGTGCTGAGCCACGAGCCGCGCATCCAGGCGATGTCCGCCTGAAGCACCAGCGCTATCGATCGCGATCGCGAGGCTGGCGTTTTCGGTAGCGCCAGCTCGGTTTGGCGGGCGGCTTTTTGCGATCCCGCCCCCAGCCATCACAGCCGCAATCACAGCAGCTGCAGCCGTCGATCAGGCGGCTGAAGATGCGAGATCCGTCGCCGGCATCGCAGCTGTTGCAGCCGCCCAGGTCACCGACATCGCAGCCGCAATCGCAGTCCCCGCGCTGGGCCGCCAGCGGCCGGCGCAGGCGCCCGCCCTGCTCGGCCACCTCAGCCTGGCAGCGCCGGTGCAGCGCACCACAAGCCGCCAGCCGCAGGCGCAAGACGCCCAGGCCGCGCCACAAACCCAGGCGGCGGATGGCCCGGTAGCCCAGGGCCGAGCAGCCGGCCGCATGCCGGCGATGCACGCGATAGGCGCAGACAAAGCCTTTATGCGGGGACAGAAAGCGCTGGTAGCCCCGGATCAGGGCCAAGGCCAGGATCTGCAGCCCACCCAGGCGCCGGCTTGGCATCGACAAGGGATCAGCCGCCCGGCGGGGTGAAGCGCAGGGTGCCTGCGATGCGGTTCCAGGCATTGATGGCGGCGATGGCCGCGGTCAGATTGGCGATCTCGCCTTCGCTGAACTGGGCTTGCAGATCGGCATACAGGCTGCCCTCCACCGGGGCGGCGGCCATGCGGGTCAGAGCCTCGGTCCAGGCCAGGGCGGCACGCTCGCGGGCGCTGAAGGCATGCGAATCGCGCCAGGCGGCCAGCTGGTCCAGCTGGCGCTGCGGCAGGCCCAGCTTGCGCCCCAGGTTCAGATGGAACTGCAGGCAAAAGGCGCAGCCATTGATCTGCGAGGCGCGCAGCTTGAGCAGCTCGACCAGGCCCTTGTCCAGGCCTGAGGCGTCGACCGCGCGGCTGTAGTCGCGCAAGGCGCTGACCACGCCACCGGCATGGGCCTCGAACGCGGCCCAGTCGACGCGTGCTTGCACCGGCTCGGCTTGGGCTGCGGCTGAGGAGGAAGAAGAGGCAGAGGTGTCGCTCATGGTGAATCAGGTCCAGGCCAAATCGAACGGCGTCCGATGAAGCTCGCAGTTTCGCAGAGCCAAGCCCCCCTGCCGAAACTCAGGCCCGGGCCGGTGCGGCCTGCGCCTGCAGCAGGTGGAAGCCGCGCACCAGATCCACCAGGGTCTGAGCCTGGGCATGCAGGCTCTCGGCCGCGGCGGCGCTCTCTTCCACCAGGGCGGCGTTCTGCTGCGTGCTGGCGTCCAGATCGGTGATGGCCGAATTGACCTGGCCGAGGCCGGCGCCTTGCTCGCGCGTGGCTTCGTTGATCTCGGCCACGGCCGTGCTGACGCGGTCGATGCTACTGACGATCTCGCCCATGGAGCGGCCGGCGGTTTGCACCAGCTTCAGGCCGGCATCAACCCGCTCGCTGCTGCCGCTGATCAAGCCCTTGATCTCGCGCGCCGATTCGGCGCAGTGCTGGGCCAGGCTGCGCACCTCCTTGGCCACCACGGCGAAGCCGCGGCCCTGCTCGCCGGCACGGGCGGCCTCGACGGCGGCATTGAGCGCCAGGATGTTGGTCTGGAAGGCGATCGCGTCGATGGTGCCGATGACCTCGCTGATCTTGCCGCTGGCGCGGCTGATGCCGTCCATGGTCTGCACCAACTGCTCCATCACCTCGCCGCCCTGCTGGGCGGCGGCATTGGCGCTGAGGGCCAGATCGCTGGCGACACCGGCGGACTCGGCCGTTTGCGTGACCGCCACGGTCAGCTGCTCGACCGAGCTGGCAATCTGCTGCAGGCTGCTGGCGCCGCTCTCGGTGCGGCTGGACAGGTCCTGGCTGCCGGCGGCGACTTGCGAGCTGGCGGTGGAGATGCCATCGGTGGCCAGGCGCACCGAGCCGATGGTGCGGGCCAGCTGCAAGCGCATGCGCTCGACATTGCCGGCCAGCAGGCCCAGATCGTCATGACGCAAAGCCTGCACCGGCTGGGACAGATCGCCCTCGGCCACGCGCAGCACGGCGGCATTGAGTGCAGCCAGCGGCTGTCCCACCCAGCGGCGCAGCAGCCCGTACAAACCGGCCGCCAGGGCCAGGCTGGCCAGGCCCAGGGTCAGCCAGAGATTGCGCTGCACGCGCCAGTGCGCGCGCAAGGCCTCGGCGTCCGAAACCTCGGCCAGCACCCACAGGCCGGTGGCTTCGCTGCGCTGGCCCACCAGCCAGCTGTCCTTGTGCTTGGGGTTCAGCAAGGCCGGCGCCGGGCCGGCGAAACCGGCCGGCTTCTTGAACACCTCCTGCAGAAAGCGATCGGCCTCAGGGCTCACCTCGGCCACCGGCTTGCCGGCCTGGCTGGGGTGGGCGCGCAGCAGGGGCTGGCCCTTGGCCCCGGTCGGGTCCACCAGGTAGAGGCCGCCGGTCTCAAACAGCTTCACCTCGCGCGTCATCTGCTCCAGCGAGCGCTGGAACTCCGAGGTGTCGAAGCCCACAAACAGGATGCCGACCACCCGGCCGCCGGCGTCCTTGACCGGCTGGTAGTGGTTCATGAAGGGACGGCCGAAGAGCACGGCGCGGCCGACGTAGGGCTGGCCTTCCATCAGCTTGGCATAGGCCGGATGGCCGCTGCCCAGCAGGGTGCCCACGGCGCGCTCGCCGTTTTCTTTCTTGAGCGAGGTGCTGATGCGCAGAAAGTCATCGCCCTGGCGCATGAAGATGGTGGCGGCGCCGCCCGAGTTGCGGCTGAAGCGGTCCACCGCCTCGAAATTGCCGGCCAGGCGGGTCTGCTCGAACTGCAAGTCACGGCCATCGGCGCTGAGGCTGAAGCTGCCCTGGAACTCGCTGGCAAAGGTGTTGTAGAAGCGCTCGACCATCAGCCGCGCGCTGTTGTCAAAGGCATCGGCCATGCGGGCCACCGAGGCGGCCTCGCTGGCGGCCAGTTCGGCGGCGCGCTCGCGCTCCACGCCGGTCGATTGCAGGCTCAGCCCCAGGGTGGTCAGGCCGATCAGCACGGCCACACCGAGGCCGCCGATCCAGGCCACGCGGCGGGCCAGGGCGCTGGGGCGGCCGGCGGCTTGCGCGACCTGAATGGCGTGATGGCTTGAAGAGGAAGAAGAAGCAGCAGCAGGAACAGCGGGGGAGGCAAACATCGTCAGGGTCCAGGCGGTCGGTCGTCGTTGATTCGGTCATTCGCACAGCCATGCAGGCCGCTGCTCAGGCCCCGGAAACCGAGGCCAAGAGGCGGCAAGAATGGAAAAGGAATCGCGATCGCCAAAGACAAGCCGGCGCCCGGTCGGTGAGAGCGGGCGGAACGCGTCAGACGATGAACACAGGCCTGAGATCGGGCGCGCATGGCGCCGGGTGGATGGCGAACTTGCGAGCAGGTTCGCTGGCGCGGCCGGGAAGAACCCGCCCTCCTTGTCAGGCTGTGGCGGCCCCGCTGTCGTGGCGCGCGGTGACGGGCTGAAGGCGTGCGGCGCGGGCGAGCCCGAACCCCTCATCAGTGCCACCGCGGTCGTAGACCGGAAGCTTTGCGACCCCGTTTTTCAATCGGGTGTGCCAACACCAGTTCTCAAGCCCTGCGGGTAGCTGGTTTCGAACTGGTATTTGATTGTGATCAAGACTCGCTCACAAATCAAGGGAAAACCCTAGGATGAACCCTGCCGTGAGACATCGTTCACGGCCGCACGACCCGTTCTGGGCCGGGCGCGGCCCAGCGCGGTGCGGTACGGCGCGGTGCGGTGGGGGCTCAGGGCCGGTACAGGCGGATCTCCGCACGCCGGTAGTTCCAGACCGACACATAGGATTTGAGGAACTGATAGCCCAGCCCCAGATGCGGGCCCTGGCCCGGCGCATCGCTGGCGTCCAGGGTCAAGTGCAGGTCGTGCAAGGGCGCCAGGGCCACGCCCTGGATGCTCAGCCCGCTGAGGCTGGCGCGCAGATGCTGCGAAGGCTGGCCCAGCAGATAGCGCCCGGGCATGACACGCAGCAGGCCCTGGGCTTCCAACTGCTCGCGCAAGGCCGGGCTCAGGCGCAGGCTGCCCAGATTGCCGGTGTCCACGGTGGCACGCAGGCGCTGATCCCCCCTCCGCTCCCCCTGCTGCTCCCCCTGCTGCTCCCCGAGCTGCACCTCCAGCTCTGGCATCTTGCCGTTTGCCCCGGTGGGACGAAACTTCATGGCCAGCAGCAACTGCGCCGCGGGATCTGGCGTGTACTGCGGCGCCTCGTCCTGCGCCGACCCAGGCGGCGGCAGGGCCAAAAAATCCAGGACCTGCTGGTCGTAGTCCAGCACAAATTCGTAGTCGCGACTGAAGCCATGGCCCAGGGTGCCCAGAAAGCGATCGCTGATGGCGGCCTCCAGAAAGCGGAAGTCGGCATGCGGCAGCCCGGCCAGGGGCGCAAATGCCAGCTCCCCCGCCAGCACCAGATCGCGCAGGGCTGCGCGCTGCCGGTACAGCACCAGGGCCTGCCCCGAGGCGGCATGGCCGCGCGCCATGAACTGGTCCTTGGCCATGGGCAGCACATGGCGGTTGATGAACAAAGGGAACTCGGTGCCGGTGTCGAACATGAAGCGGCCCGCGCGCGAGCCGACCCGGGCATCTATCAGGATGTAGCCATTGACCAGATGGAAGGGCAGGCTGAAGCGCGCACGCGGTCGGGCCAGCAAGCCCGCCGACGGCGCCGGCGCCGGCTTCGTGTCGGGCGAATTTGCATCCACCCTGCCCCAGGGCAAGGCCAGGGCCGCCGCGCTGGCGCCCCATTGCTTGAGGCAGCGCCGGCGTGCGCTGGGCGCCCGGGCGGGTGGGCGCAATGGGCTCAATGGGCTCAAGAACCGACCTTGGCGGTCACCGCCTGGCGGGTCTTGGCATCTTCAATCCAGACGCTGGAGCCTTGCTTCTTCAGCTCACCGCGCACCACGTACTGGCCGTCGGGCTCGGGCTTGAAATCCACGATGCCCTCGGTGGAAAACCAGGTGCCGGCCATCTGGCTGGCCATGGCCTGAATCGGCGCGGCGGTGGCGTGGCTGGCGACCAGCTTGACCTTCATCGGCCGGGCCGGCAGCGCCCGGCTGGTGAACACCGTGGTCAGCGCAAAGCCCTTGCCCTGGCTGGCGCGGGCGCTGTCGCCGATGGCGTTGTCGATGCGCTTGCCATCGATCTCGGCCAGCACAAACATCTGGGCCTTGGTGCCGTCTTCCAGGCGGCCGGAATCGGTCACGGTGGCGGTCGGACCTTTGTAGTCCGCTGGAATGGGCTGGTAGCTGGCGCAGCCGGCGAACAAGGCCGAGACGGCCAGCAGCGCAAGAGTTGAACTCAGACGCATCGAAAAATCCTCCCGGTATGGCCGGCGCATTCTGCGCGAATCCAGGGTCAGCCGAGGGCGCATTCGCTCAGGGTTTTCATGAGGACCCACCCCGCCCCCACACTCGCAGCGCCACCCGCGTGCACCTCCCGTTATGCTGCGCGGCTGTTCACCGTGAGACTGCGTTCATGTCCACTCCGGCTTCAGCATCCCGCATCCAGAACTCCAGCGCTGCGCCTGCACCTGCACCTGCAACAGCGCCTGCACCTGCACCAAGGCGGGCCACCCGCGACATTTCCATCGGTCTGGAGGTCTTGCTCGCCGAAATGGCGGATGCCGAGGACTCGGCCAGCGAACTGTTCGATGTGCTCATCATCGGCAGCGGCTACGGCGGCGCGGCCGCCGCCGAGTACCTGTCGCGCTGTGCGGCGGCCGACGCGCCCGAGCGGCCCTTGCGCATCGCCGTGCTCGAACGGGGCCAGGAATACCTGCCCGGCGCCTTCCCGCGCCGCATGGCCGATCTGCCCGGCCATGTGCGCTTTGCCACCGCGGGCAGCGCCGAGGTCAAGGGCTACCGCAAGGCTTTGTTCGATTTCCGCCTCGG
>JAIXSD010000560.1 GCA_027484885.1 Rubrivivax sp. | reverse complement strand
CAGCCCTCGGGCCTTGAGCAGCTTCAAGGCCTCGCCGATCTCGACCGAATGCAGATCCGCCCCGCCCGCGGCCAGCCATTGCGCCAGCCCGGCCGCACCGCGCGTGCCGCCGCTGAGCAGCAGCGCATCGAGCACGGCCTGCTCGATCTCGCCCAAGCCCGGCGTGGCGGTGGCGGCAAGAGGCAGGGCAGCGTTGGAGGTCATGGGGTGGGCTGGAAGCAGGGATGCGGAGAGCATGGGGGCGCCGGTGGCGCGCAGCAGCGCAGTATGCCAAGCGGCCCTTGGCAGGCCTCAGCGCGGCGGCAGGGCATCTCGCCCCGTGCAGCAAATCACGCCGCTGCGCTGCCCGGCATGGGACCGGGCGCTTTGTCCGCTGCAAGCCGGTAATGCTCCCTTGTTTCGATGCCGGGGCTCAGTACATTGGAGGGCCCTGTCAACGGCACCGGTTTTTCCCCTCAAGGATCGGCGCCAAGACGGCTTTCCCGCCCACTGATGCCCCCCATGAAAATTCGCGTCCTCGGCTGCTCGGGTGCCATTGCAGCCGGCTTCAAGACCACCGCTTTCTTGCTCGACGACGATGTGCTCATCGACGCCGGCACCGGCGTGGGCGACCTGGCGCTCGACGAGCTGGCGCGCATCGACCACATCCTGGTCACCCATTCCCATCTGGACCATGTGCTGTCCATTCCGCTGCTGGCCGATTCGGTGCTGCGCCTGCGCGCCGAGGCCGGCCGCCCGCCCATCCAGGTGCATGGCCTGCCGCAAACCCTGGAGGCGCTGCGCCAGCACATCTTCAACGGCGTGATCTGGCCCGATTTCACCCGCCTGCCCAGCGCCGATCGCCCGGTGCTGAGCCTGCATGCGTTTGAAGTGGGTGAGGTCCTGGAACTGGGTGGCCGCCGCATCGAGGTGCTGAGCGCTGCCCACACCGTGCCGGCCTGCGGTTTTGCGATTGCCGGCCCGCGCGGCCACTGGGTTTTCACCGGCGACACCGGCCCCAACCCGGCGCTCTGGGCCCGCCTGGCCCAGCTGCAGGTCAGCCATCTGGTGATCGAAACCGCCTTCAGCAATGACGAGCAAACCCTGGCCGACCTGAGCCGCCACTTGAGCCCGGCGCGCCTGGGCGTGGAACTCGCCCAGCTCGCCGGCAGCGTGGCCGTGCAGATCACCCACATCAAACCCGGCGAAGGCCTGGCCGTCATGGAAGAAATCGCCGCCCTGGCCAGCCGGCACCGCATCGAGGCTTTGGTGGCGGGGATGGTGATGGATCTGGATTGAGTTCCAGCCGGCGCTCTTTGAGCGTTTGCGCGGCGCCATTCCTTGGCCAAGCTTCAGCCTAAAAAAACGGCAACCTCCGGGTTGCCGTTTGCTTTGGTGCCGCGTCTTTTGGACGGCCTTTGGCAGCCTGTGCAGGTCTGACAAAAATTGTCAGGTCACTTTTTGCGTCACAGACTGCCAGGCCTCAGCTGACCAAAATTGTCAGTCGTGCGGCTCGCTGGCCCTCAGTTCGTGCCAGATGTCACGCCAAGTGGCTCCGAACACGCTGGCACGACCCCTGCATTCAGGGGGTGCGTTCCCTCTGTTTTCTTTCTTTCCTCTTCTGTTCCCTGTCCCGTTCAACCCCGTAGGAGTACCCATCATGAAGCGTGTTCAACAAGGTTTCACACTGATCGAACTGATGATCGTCGTGGCGATCATTGGTATTTTGGCGGCTGTGGCGCTGCCGGCTTACCAGGACTACACCAAGAAAGCCAAGTTTGCTAACGTGGTGTCGGTGGCAAATGGATACAAGATGGGCGTGGCTGAATGTCTGAACAACGGTACGGCGATTGCTGATTGCGACATCGGTCAAAACGGCGTTCCTTCCGCGCCGGCTACTATGCCTGCGAATGTTGCTTCCATTGGAGTCGTCAACGGCGTGGTGACTGTCACGGCCACCACAGCGGTTGGCAGCTACACCAGCGTTCTCACTCCCACCGTTGACGAAGGCGTGATGCGGTGGACTCAGTCAGGGACGTGCTTGGCCGCTCAGTACTGCAAGCAGTAAGGTCTGCAGTCAGGTCGGATGTGGGTTGAGCTCACATCCAAGCACAAGAAAAAGAGCGCCGTGGTTGGCGCTCTTTTTGTTTCTGCTGTGGTTGAGTTTCGGTGAACGGGTGGCGAAGACCCATTTGCAAGCCCGACAGCCTCGAAGGAAAACATGGCATTTCTCGGTCAAAACCTGAAACTCAACCTGGTCAGTGTTGGGCTGACCTTGCCTTTCGTCCTCAGCTATTACCGCAACCCCTCGCCGACTGCCTTTCAGCAGGCGGCAACTTGGTTGGCCTGGGCCGGCCTGCTGTGCCTGTTACCGAGCTTTTCCTGGCGTGCAGCGGCCGCGCAGGTGCGGCCGGCGCTGAAGCTTCTGGCTGCCTTTGCGTCGGCGGTGCTGGGGTCCTGGGCTGTGTTGGACATTCCGGCCGCCTACACCCTGGCCACGCTTGGCTTCCTGGGCTCGGCCGCCGTGCTGGTCTGTGCCGGGGCTGGTCTGGCTGGCTCGACCGAGTTGAGCAAGATTTTCGCGGTTTTTTGCCGCGGCCTGATCCTGGCCGGCATGTTCAATGCAGGCGTTAGCCTGCTGCAGGTCTATCAGCCGGCCTTGCTGGACGGTGTTCTGTTGGGGCAGTCGGTGCTGCCGGGGCGAGCGGTCGGCAATTTGCGCCAGCCCAATCACTTGGCCTATCTGCTGCTCTGGTCCCTGCTGGCCACGGCCATGCTGTACCAGCTGGGGCAGCTTCAGCGCATCTGGGTCTGGGGCATGTCGGCCGTTTTGATGTCAGCGATGGTATTGAGCGCTTCACGCACCGGCATGCTGGGCCTGCTCTTGCTGGCCTTCTGGGCAACAGTTGATGGCTCTATGGGAGCGAAGGCTCGGCGAGTCCTCCTGCTGTCTCCATTGCTCTTTGTGTTCGCCTGGGCAGTGTCAGTGTGGTGGGCGCAGGCCACAGGGGCGGAACTCGCGGCACAGAGTCGCGTGGCCCAAGGGCTGTCCTCGCCGCCACGTTGGATTCTGATCCGGGATGCCTGGGCGCTGATCAGCGAGCATCCCTGGTTTGGCGTGGGTTGGGGCGAATTCAACTTTGCTTGGACCTTGACGCCGATGGCCAGTCGCTCGGGGCTGCACTTTGACCACACCCACAACCTCCTGCTCCAGTGGGCAGTAGAACTGGGTGTGCCGTTGGCCCTGCTGCTACTGGGCTTGTCGGCGCGCCTGTTCTGGTTTGCTGGCCGGCAGTCAAAAGGGGTCGTGGTAGCAGCACCGCAAGCGAGCTCGGGGCAGATCCAGCGAGCTGCCTGGGCCGGCGCCTGTCTGATGATCGTGCCCAGCTTGTTGGAGTACCCCCTGTGGTACGCCTATTTCCTGTTCCCCATGGCCTGGATGGTGGGCATCAGCCTGGCTGCACATCGGGCCTCTTCGGTCTCGCCCGCCCCTTCAAGCCTGCCCGCCATGCCAAGGATTATTGCGGTGGCCTTCCTGCTGGCATCGGTGTGCTTCTGCATCGATATCCGCAAGGCGCAGCAGGTGTTTGACCCCATGAACGAAGGCGAGTGGGCGCCCTTGCAAGAGCGGCTGGATTTGGGGCGCTCGTCAGCCTTCTATCCCTACACCGCGCATCACATGGGCGCCACCCGCTTGTCGCCACGCCCAGAAGCCTTGCGTGATGCCGAGTTCGCCGCCCATGGCCTTGTCGATACTTGGCTCTTGCAAGCCTGGGCCAACTCCCTGCATGCGGCGGGTCAAGATGAAAAGGCTCGCTATCTCGTGCAACGTTTGCTGGAGTTCAGGGACAAGCGCGCGGAACGAATGATGGCGCCCTGCCTTGATCCTGAACTGGCCAAAACTGCCTATCAATGCACACTCCCTGAGCCCGGGCTCAGTCTTGCCGATTACAGGAAAACAAGATTCTGAGTGTCGGGGCGCCTGGCCGATGGGTCAGGTTCCGATGTCCACAAACCTCCACCCATCCCTCGTGAACGGATGCCGGACAAACCCCCTCACCCCCGCCTGACATAAATCCACCCG
Source organism: Rubrivivax sp. (assembly GCA_027484885.1). Taxonomy (GTDB): domain Bacteria; phylum Pseudomonadota; class Gammaproteobacteria; order Burkholderiales; family Burkholderiaceae_C; genus Paucibacter_A. Next base: position 150 of record JAIXSD010000560.1, on the reverse strand, counting down.
CAACGGGTGGTTGTGGGCTTGGTAGGGCATATAGCTGAGCAGCAGGCGGTTGAGTTGCTGCATCAGGGCCCAGCGTTCGGGGCCGTCGGGGAGCAGGCGTTGCTGTTCGTAGAGGCGGTCGTAGCGGGGTAGGCGGAACTGGGCGTCGTT
>JAIXSD010000453.1 GCA_027484885.1 Rubrivivax sp. | reverse complement strand
TGCTCGCAGTCGGCGACGAAGTTCTTGGCATAGACCAGGTAGTCGATGATGCTGGAGGCATCCGTCCACATGCGGAACAGGTAATTGCCTTTGAAGAAGCTGTTGTGGCCGTAGCTGGCATGGGCGATCACCAGGGCCTGCATGGCCATGGAGTTCTCTTCCATCAGGTAGGCGATGCAGGGGTCGGAGTTGATGACGATCTCGTAGGCCAGGCCCATCTGGCCGCGCTTGTAGTTGCGCTCGGTGGCGATGAACTCCTTGCCATAGCTCCAGTGGCGGTAATTGACCGGCATGCCCACTGAGGCATACGCGTCCATCATCTGCTCGGCGGTGATGATCTCGAGCTGGTTGGGATAGGTGTCCAGGCCGTAGCGCTCGGCGGTGGCGCGGATGACGTCGTGGTACTCGTCGATCAGCTCGAAGGTCCAGTCGCTGGGCGAGGGCAGGGGCTGGGCGGGGCGGGGGCCGGCGGGTTTCATCTCGCGCAGGGGCGCGCGGCCGCGGCGGCCGCCGTATTCATCGGTCACGGGTGCAATGCCAATCTGGCGGCGGTTCTCGATCTGGCTCATGCCTGTGCCCCTTCCTTCTTGAAGAGCTCACGGAAGACCGGGTAGATCTGCGCGGCTTCGGTGGCCTTGCGCATGGCGAAGTGGCGCACCTCTTCGCTGAGCTTGCTGTACTCGTCCCAGAGGTTCTGTTCCTGCTCGGCCACTTGCACGTAAGCGAAATAGCGGCACAGCGGCAGGATCTGCTGGGCCAACAGCTCGCGGCAGCGGCCGCTGTCGTGGTGCCAGTTGTCGCCATCGCTGGCCTGGGCGCCGTAGATGTTCCATTCACTGCTGGGATAGCGCGCGCGGATGATTTCCTCCATCAGCACCAGGGCGCTGGAGACCACGGTGCCGCCGGTCTCGGTGGCGTGGAAGAAGTTCTGCTCGTCCACCTCCTGCGCCTGGGTGTGGTGGCGGATGAAGACCACATCGATCTTCTCGTAATGCCGGGTCAGGAAGAGGTAGAGCAGGATGAAGAAGCGCTTGGCCAGGTCCTTGCGGCTTTCGTCCATGGAGCCCGACACGTCCATCAGGCAGAACATCACCGCCCGGCTGGTCGGCACCGGCGTGCGCACGCGGTTGCGAAAGCGCAAGTCGATGGGGTCGAGAAACGGAATCGCCGCGATGCGCTGCTTGAGGAAGGCGATGCGGTCCTCGGTTTCCTTGAGCATGCGCTGCACTTCCAGCTCGGCCGGGTTCTCGCGCTTGAGCAGGGCCAGGCGTTCTTCCAGCTCATGCAGTTCGCGGCGCTTGCCGGTGCCCAAGGCGATGCGGCGGCTCAGGGCGCCGCGCATGGAGCGCACCACATGGAGGTTGGTCGGCGTGCCGTCGTTGGTGAAACCGGCGCGGTGGCTTTTCCATTCCGGGGTTTCGGCCAACTGGGTGCGTTCGAGATTGGGCAGGGCCAGGTCTTCGAAAAACACCTGCATGAACTCTTCGCGGCTCAGGTGGAAGACGAAGTCGTCATCACCCTCGCCGGAATCGCTGGCCTGCCCGCCGCCTTGGCCCTGACCGCCGCCCTTGGGCTTGGCGATGCGGTCGCCTTTGACATGCTCGGTATTGCCCGGCCGCACCACCTCGCGCACGCCGCCCTCGCCGTGGCCGAAGACGGGCTCGCTCAGGTCTTTCTTGGGGATGTGCACATCTTCGCCGCGCTCCAGGTCGCGGATGCCGCGGCCATCCACCGCGCGGCGCACCGCCTCACGGATCTGGGCCTTGTGGCGCTGCAGGAAGCGCTCACGGTTGCCGATGGACTTGTTCTTGCCGGAAAGCCTTCGGTCGATGATCTGCTGCAGCATGGGTGCTTGCTCCTGCGTGGCCTCGTCCTCGGTCTCATCAAGAACTCTTGCGGACCCTCAGGTACCACTCGCACAGCAGCCGCACCTGCTTGGCCGTGTAGCCTTTGTCGACCATGCGCTGCACGAAGTTCTCGTGCTTCTTGGCCTCGTCGGCGCTGGCCTTGGCGTTGAAGCTGATCACCGGCAGCAACTCCTCGGTGTTGGAGAACATCTTCTTCTCGATCACCGTGCGCAGCTTCTCGTAGCTGGTCCAGGCGGGGTTCTTGCCGGCGTTGTTGGCACGCGCGCGCAGCACGAAGTTGACGATCTCGTTGCGGAAGTCTTTGGGGTTGCTGATGCCAGCCGGCTTCTCGATTTTTTCCAGCTCGGCATTCAGGGCCACGCGGTCGAAGACCTCGCCGGTGTCGGTGTCGCGGTACTCCTGGTCCTGGATCCAGTAGTCGGCGTAGGTGACGTAGCGGTCGAAGATATTCTGGCCGTACTCGGAATAACTCTCCAAATACGCAGTCTGGATCTCCTTGCCGATGAACTCTGCGTAGCGCGGCGCCAGCGCCTCCTTGATGAAGCCGACGTACTTTTGTTCCACCTCGCTCGGGAACTGCTCGCGCTCGATCTGCTGCTCCAGCACATACATCAGGTGCACTGGATTGGCCGCCACCTCGGCGCTGTCGAAGTTGAAGACCTTGGACAGGATTTTGTAGGCGAAGCGGGTGGAAATGCCGCTCATGCCCTCGTCGACACCGGCGTAATCGCGGTACTCCTGGAAGCTCTTGGCGCGCGGGTCGGTGTCTTTGAGGCTTTCACCGTCGTAGACCTGCATCTTGGAATACAGCGAGGAGTTTTCGGGCTCTTTCAGCCGCGTCAGCACGGCGAACTGGCTCATCATCTTGAGCGTGCCCGGGGCGCATTTGGCATCGGCCAGCGAGGAGCCACGGATCAGCTTCTCGTAGATCTTTACTTCCTCGCTGACGCGCAGGCAGTAGGGCACTTTGACAATGTAGATGCGGTCCAGGAAGGCTTCGTTGTTCTTGTTGTTGCGGAAGGTCTTCCACTCGCTCTCATTGCTGTGGGCCAGCACCACGCCATCGAAGGGGATGGCGCCAAAGCCCTCGGTGCCTTTGTAATTGCCCTCCTGCGTGGCGGTCAGCAAGGGGTGCAGCACCTTGATCGGTGCCTTGAACATTTCCACAAACTCCAGCAGGCCTTGGTTGGACAGGCAGAGGCCGCCCGAGTAGCTGTAGGCATCGGGGTCATCCTGGGCATAAGTTTCCAGCTTGCGGATGTCGACCTTGCCGACCAGGCTGGAGATGTCCTGGTTGTTTTCATCGCCGGGCTCGGTCTTGGCCACACCCACTTGCTTGAGCACACTGGGGTAGCGCTTGACCACCTTGAAGCGGCGGATGTCACCGCCAAACTCATCAAGGCGCTTGACCGCCCAGGGGCTGAGGATGCGGTTCAGATAACGCCGAGGAATGCCGTACTCCTGCTCCAGCAGGGGGCCGTCTTCGTTGACGTCAAACAGGCCCAGTGGCGATTCGTTCACCGGCGAGCCGGCCAGGGCGTAGAAAGGCACTTGTTCCATCAGGCCTTTGAGCCGCTCGGCGATGGAGCTTTTGCCGCCGCCCACCGGGCCCAGCAGGTAGAGGATTTGCTTCTTTTCTTCCAGGCCTTGGGCGGCGTGGCGGAAGTAGCTGACCACCTGTTCGATCGCTTCCTCGAGACCGTAGAACTCGGCGAAGGCGGGGTAGATCTTGATGGTCTTGTTGGCGAACAGACGGGACAGGCGCGCGTCGTGGCGGGTGTCCACCATCTCGGGCTCGCCGATGGCCTTGAGCATGCGCTCGGCCGCGGTGGCGTAGGCGAGGGGGTTGCGTTTGCACTCGTTGAGGTAGTCCTCGAGCGAGAGCTCTTCGACGCGGGTGCGCTCGTAGCGCTTGGTGAAGCTGCTGATCACGTCCATGCTGACCTCCGGTAAGGTCCCGGGCAGCGCGCAGACACGGCTCGTCAGCGCATCGCCTGGGAAGTTCTGATGAAGTCCCTTGCCTCACCGGCCACGCGTGGCTGGGGGCGTCATCAGAGCTTTCCGAGGTACAGCGACAGTGATTCAAGCTTGGCCCGTCGAGGCCCTGCCGAAGGCCTGAAAAGAGCGGCAATTTCCGCTCTTGATTCAGCGCTTCAAACCGGGTCTGAAATCAAGCCATGGGCCGATGCTACGCCGATCTGAAAAGTTTGGTGTGAAGGCGCTTGATGCGCTTTTCTCACACCGATATTCACTCGCTTTTGCGCAGGCGTTCGATCAAGCCGTTCAGCTCATCCAGCGAGCCGAACTGGATGGACAGCTCGCCCTGTTCACCGCGCTTGGTGCGCTTCTTGACCCGCACTTCGACCACCGCGGTCAGCAGGTCGGATAACTCTTCTTCCAAGCGCAGCAGGTCGCGGCTCTTGTCGCTCTTGACGCGCAGCAGCGGCGTCTGGCGGCCGGCGCCTTGGCGCGCGACCAGCTTCTCGGCATCGCGCACGCTGAGTTTTTTGGCGGCGATTTCGGTGGCACAGGTGATCTGGTGTGCGCCGTCTAGCGGCAGCAGGGCGCGCGCGTGGCCCATGTCGATGTCGCCGGCCATCAGCATGTTTTGCACCGGCTCGACCAGCTGCAGCAGGCGCAGCAGATTGCTGGCGGCGCTGCGCGAGCGGCCGACGGCTTGGGCGGCTTGCTCGTGGGTCAGGCCGAATTCCTGCACCAGGCGCTGCAGGCCCTGGGCCTCCTCCAGCGGGTTCAGGTCTTCGCGCTGGATGTTCTCGATCAGGGCCATGGCGGCCGCGGCTTCGTCGGGCACGGCCTTGACCAGCACCGGCACCTCGCGCAGACCGGCCAGCTTGGCGGCACGGAAGCGGCGTTCGCCGGCGATGATTTCATAACGCACATCGCTGAGCGGCGAGGGCGGGGCGATCGGGCGCACCAGGATGGGCTGCATGATGCCCTGGCCCTTGATGCTCTCGGCCAGCTCGTAGAGCGAGCCTTCGTCCATGCGCGTGCGCGGCTGGTATTTGCCGGCCTGCATCTGCTCCAGGCGCAGCTGGCTGGGGCTGCCTTCGCGGGCGGCGGCAGCTTCCGCTTCGTTGACTTTGGGGCCGAGCAGCGCTTCGAGGCCGAGGCCGAGGCCTTTGGGTTTCTTGGTGACCATGGCAGCGATTGTCCCTTATGCAGGCTGGGTCATCAGCTGGGAGAGCAAGACCTGACCCTCGGGCCAGTCGCCCAGGCCGGAGTCGGCGTTGAGGTGGCCGCGCGGGCCGGCCATCACCAAGCTGGCGCCCCAGTCGGCCGCCATCTGCGCACCACGCTCCGGGCTGCAAAACGGGTCGTCGCTGCTGATCACGGCGATGGCCGGGAAGGGCAGGCGGGCGCGCTGGATCTGGCGCCAGTTGTGCAGCTGTGGCGGCGTGCCTGCGGCCTCGGTGTCGGGCGGCGCCACCAGCAGGGCGCCGCGCACGCGCGCCGTGTGGCGCGAATGCGAGGCCCAGCTGGCCACCAGCTGGCAGCCCAGGGAATGGGCCACCAGGACGGCCGGCTCGGCCTGGGCTTGCAGCACCTCGTCCAGGCGCGCCATCCAGTCGCCGCGCAAGGGGCGCTCCCAATCGGATTGCTCGACCCGCAGATGGCCGAATTGCGCCTCCCAGAGGCTTTGCCAATGCCCAGGGCCGGAGTTGAGCCAGCCGGGCAGCAGGAGGACGGTGCTTGCTTTCATTCGCTTGCCTTATGCTTTCACTTCTTTCTTTGAATTTGATTGTGCTGGAGAAGTCATGACGTACGCGGTTTTTGTGGATGGGCAAGAGGGCACGACGGGTCTGCGTATTCATGAGTACCTGGCCGCGCGTCAGGACGTGGAGGTGCTGCGCATTGATGCCGACAAGCGCAAGGACCCGGCCGAGCGCGCCCGCCTGCTGAACGCCGCCGATGTGGCGTTCTTGTGCCTGCCCGATGCCGCTTCACGTGAAGCAGCGGCCATGATCAGCAACCCCAAGACCTGCCTGATCGATGCCAGCACCGCACACCGCACCGTGCCCGGTTGGGCCTTCGGCCTGCCCGAGCTGTGCAAGAGCCAACGCGACGCCATTCGCGCGGCCAAGCGCATCGCCAACCCGGGTTGCCATGCCAGCGCCTTCATCCTGGCCCTGCGCCCCCTGGTCGATGCCGGCTTGCTGGCGCCCGAGGCCCTGGTGTCGGCCACCTCCATCACCGGCTATTCCGGTGGCGGCAAGGGCATGATTGGCGAGTACGAAGCGGGCGGCAATGCCAAGCTGCTCTCGCCCCGCCCCTATGCCCTGGGCCTGGCCCACAAGCACCTGCCCGAGATGATGGCCCACACCGGCCTCAAGACCGCGCCGGTCTTCATGCCCGTTGTCGGCAACTTCTACAAGGGTCTGTCGGTGACCGTGCCACTGCACCTGAGCCAGCTGCGCGCCGGCACCCAGGCCGAGCATGTGCAGCAGGCCCTGGCCGCGCACTACGAGGGCGAGCGCTTCATCCGCGTGATGCCGCTGCGCGATGCCGACACCCTGGCTGGCGGCTTCTTCGATGTGCAGGGCTGCAATGACACGAATCGGGTGGACCTGTTCGTCTTTGGCTCGGAGACGCAAATCCTGGTGATGGCCCGCCTGGACAACCTCGGCAAGGGCGCCAGCGGCGCCGCCGTGCAGGCCATGAATGTGCATCTGGGCCTGGAAGAAAGTCTGGGCCTGGTGTGAGCACGGCGCCGCAGGGCGAGGCTGTGCGCTGGTGGCGGGACGCAGAGGTCACGCCCTCCGCCGTCCAGGCCTTGCGCGAGCGGGTGCGCCTGTTCGGCCGCCAGCAGACCCAGGGCAGTGATGCGCAAGACATCGCCTGCGCCCGCTTCGATGAGCAGGGCGAGCTGCTGGTCGGTGCCAGCGGCCGCACCGAGTTCCAGCGGCTCTACATCGACTACCTGTGGGTCCGGGAGGACCTGCGCGGGCAAGGGCTGGGCAGTGCCTGCCTGCGCCAGATCGAGGCCCAGGCCTTGCGCCGCGGCTGTGTCGATGCCTTGATCGAGACCTTGTCCGACGACACCACGGCGCTCTACGAGCACCTCGGCTACGTCTGCATCAGCCATGTGCACGACTTCGTGCCGGGCTTCACCCGCCACACCTTGCTCAAGGTCTGGAAGCCGCGCGATTGATTCGCTCAGGTACCGCTCAAATCGAAGGTTCGGGCGAGCGGTAGTGGTAGCGGTAGGTGAGCTGGAAACCCAGGCGCTGGTAGACGCGTTGGGCGCTGTGGTTGTCGCTGCCCACCTGGAGGTAGGCCTGCTGTGCGCCCTCGGCCTGGGCCGCGCGTAGCAGGGCGGCGCAGAGTTGGGTGGCATGGCCTTGGCCACGTGCCTCGGGCGGCGTGAAGATGTCGTACAGGCCCACCATGGCCCCTTCCCGAGCGTACTGACCCAGGGCCAGCAAACGCCCATCTTCGGCGGCACGCAAGGCATGGCCGAGATAGGGCACGGGCGAGGCTTGCAGGCGCTCGGCATGGGCCGCGATCTCGGTGGCGCTGGAGCCCCGCAGCTGGCCCACCAGGGCCGCGTAATCGGCGGCCGTTAGCCGTTCCAGGCGCAGGCCAGGCTCCAAGGTTTCGGGCAGCCCTTGCATATTGCCGCGGGTCATGACATCGGCGGCGTCGTAGCTGGGCCAGCCTTTGGCGGCCAGAGTGGCGTCGAGGTCGGCCGGCTGAGTGAAGGGCGTGAGGCGGACGATCAGCGGCAGGCCAGCGGCATGGAAGGCGTGCTCACAGCGCGCCAGCAAGTCATCGAGGGGCAGGCTGCCGGCCTCCAGCGCATTGATGCAGCGGGAGCGTTTGGCCTTGCCGGGGGAGAGGCGGATCAGCCAGCCTTCGACGCGCTGTTGTTGCGGCGGGGCGCTGGCGTTGAGGCCCGCTTGCTCGGCTCGCCAGGCCAAATCGAAGTCTGAGCTCAGCAGCGCTGCAGGTTCGCCCATCCAGTGCTCACATGCTGCCGACGCGCCGCACCATCTCGCGGGCGAAATCGACAAAGGCCTGGGCGCCCTTGGAGCTGGGGTCGAACACCACGCCGGGCAGGCCGTAGCTGGGTGCTTCGGCCAGGCGTACATTGCGCGGGATCACGGTGTCGAAGACCTTGTCGCCGAAGTGCTGCTTGAGTTGGTCGCTGACCTGGTTCTGCAAGGTGATGCGCGGGTCGAACATCACGCGCAGCAGGCCGATGATCTGCAGATCGGCATTGAGGTTGGCATGCACCTGCTTGATGGTGTTGACGAGGTCCGAGAGGCCTTCCAGCGCGAAATACTCGCACTGCATGGGCACGACCACGCCGTGGGCGCAGCACAGGCCGTTCAGCGTCAGCATGGACAGCGAAGGCGGGCAGTCGATCAGGACGAAGTCGTAGTCGTCGTTGGCGGCGGCGAGGGCGGCCTTGAGGCGGCGTTCGCGGCGCTCCAGATCGACCAGCTCCACTTCGGCGCCGGCCAGCTCGCGGTTGGCGCCCAGCACGTCGTAGCCAACCTTTTCGCTGGTCTGCTTGGCCTCTTTCACCGAAGCCGATTCCAGCAGCACGTCATAGACGCTGAGCTCCAGCGCGCGCTTGTCGATACCCGAGCCCATGGTGGCATTGCCCTGCGGGTCCAGGTCCACCACCAGCACCCGCTGGCCCACCTTGGCCAGGCCGGCGGCGAGGTTGACGGTGGTGGTGGTCTTGCCGACTCCGCCTTTTTGGTTGGCAACGCAGAAGATCTTGGCCATGGTCTCGTTTTTCTAAGCAGGCGTGATGGTAGCGGGAGATGGGGGCTGCTTTTGTGGCGCGGGGCCCTCAGGGCTGCGGCGCAGAGAAATTTCTTAAGCCTTGGGGCGAATCCAGATCAGGCAGCGCAGGGCGTCGAGACCCGGAACCTGCAGTTGTTCCACGTGAAACACATCGAGGTCGGAGGGCAGGGCGGCCAGTTCTTCGGCCGGGTGTTGGCCCTTCATGGCCAACCAGATTGCATTTGGCTTCAGGTGCTGTCGGGTGAGGTTGGTGAAGTCCAGCAGCGAAGCAAAAGCGCGCGAGGTGATCAGGTCGAAGGGCGGGGTGTCCAGCGCCTCGACCCGGGAGTGCACGCCATGCAGATTGGGCAGGCGCAACTCGGCCGCCACCTGCTTGATGAAGCTGGCCTTTTTGGCCACGGCGTCCACACAGCTGACGTCGATGTTCGGTTCGCAGATGGCCACCACCACGCCGGGCAGCCCACCGCCGCTGCCCACGTCCATCAGCCGCAAGCTGCTTTGACCCGTGCTTTGCAGATGGCGGCGCAGGGCGGGCAGCAGGCTGAGGCTGTCGACCAGATGCTGGGTCAGCATGGCATGGGGCTCGCGCACGGCGGTCAGGTTGTAGACCTTGTTCCACTTGCTGATCATGGCCAGGTAGGCCAGCAGCTGGTGCAGCTGGGCGTCGCTGAGGTTCAGGCCCAGGGTTTGGGCGGC
>JAIXSD010000348.1 GCA_027484885.1 Rubrivivax sp. | reverse complement strand
AGCCACTGGGCTACCTACCACCGGCCGAATTCGAGGCCAACTATCATCGACAACGCGCTGGTCAGGCCGCAAACGCCTGACTTAAACCAAATGGCCTCCGCGGAAGCCGGGGCGATTCACTACCGCGACGGAGGAAGAAAACTCAGCCCCGCAGATCTGAGGTAACCCAGGCCCACGCGCGCCAACTCGTCATGCAAATGATCAGTCTGTGGCACCACGGCCTGTTTAGCGTGTTCAAGCAAGGCCATGAGCCGCTCAATCTCAGCGCATTGCTGAGCCAAACACGCAATTCTCAGCCGAGAAACACCGGTCGCTAGCGTGTTATCCGAATCAGCCAGCAATTCTTCAAAGAGTTTTTCGCCAGGTCTTAAACCAGAAAACTCGATTTTGATATTTGCAGAGTCCCGTCCAGCCAGCCGAACCATGTCGCGCGCCAGATCGAGAATCTTAACTGGCTCGCCCATGTCCAAAATCAAGACCTGCCCCGACTCTCCAATCACAGCCGCCTGGACTACTAACCTCGCTGCCTCCGGAATCGTCATGAAGTAACGCGTGATGTCCGGGTGCGTCACCGTCACTGGGCCGCCCTTGGCGATTTGTTCCTTGAACTTGGGGATCACGCTGCCGCTGGAACCTAGGACGTTGCCGAAACGCACGGCCATGAATTTGGTGGGCTGGCCTTTTTTCTCGCATTCGCCGGCCATATGGCTGATCACCAGCTCGGCGGCGCGCTTGGTAGCGCCCATCACATTGGTGGGGTTCACCGCCTTGTCGGTGCTGATCAGCACAAAACGCTCGACACCATGCTCAGCCGCTGCCTGGCAGGCGTTGTAGGTACCGAGGGTGTTGTTGCGCAGGCAGGCCCAGGCGTTTTCTTCTTCCATCAGGGGCACATGCTTGTAGGCCGCCGCATGGAAGACGATCTGGGGCTTGTACTTGCCGAAGACGTAGTGCAGGTGCTCCAGGTCCTTCACGTCGCCGACGAGGCGCACGAGGGGGATGTGAGGGAACTTTTCGCCGAGCTCCTGCTCGATGGTGTAGAGCGCGAACTCTGAGAGCTCGTACAGCACAATCTTGGAGGGGCCATAACGGGCCACTTGCCGGCACAACTCGGAGCCGATGGAACCGCCGGCGCCAGTGATCAAGACCACCTTGCCGTTCAGGCATTCACTGATGCCACCTTCGTCCAGTTCCACCGGCTCGCGACCGAGCAGGTCTTCTGGCTCGATGTCGCGCACCTGATCGACGTTGCGACCGGCCAGCAGTTCCTGGCTGCTGGGCACGGTCAGCACCGGCAGACCGGCCTGAGCCGCCAGATCCAAAGCGCGGCGACGCTGCGCCGCGCTCGCGGCAGGCATGGCCACGATCACATGGGTGATGCCGTGCAGCTCGGAGAATTGCTTGACCTGCTCAAGGCCGCCCAGCACCGCGACGCCGCCGACGCGCGCGCCCCGCTTCTCGAGCGCATCGTCCAGATAGCCCACCACCACCCAACCCTGGCTGTGCTGGATGCCGGCCACCAGCAGGCGCCCAGCATCGCCCGCGCCCATCACCAGGGCACGGCGCTGCTCCTGCGCGCTGCCGCTGATGCGGCTGCGCATGTGCTCGTAAAGCATGCGGTAGCCCATGCGCAGCATGGCCAGGCCCATCAAGGCAAAGAGTGGATGCAAAGCCAGCACCGCGCGCGGCACCTTGCTGAGCTGGGCCATCAAGACCAGGGTGGCGCCGATCAGGCCGGCGATCAGGCAAGCCAGGGCCAAGCGCTGAATCTCACCAAAACCCGAAAAGCGCCACATGCCCTTGGGCACCTTCAGACCCTTGAGCACCAGGGCATAGAGCAACACAAACCCGAGCAGCACCCAGTGGTCATAGCCCGGGCGAGCACTGAACCAGCGCTCAAAACCCAGGCGGAACAGATAGGTCGCCTGCCAGGCCAGGGCAACCACGGCCAGGTCCAGCAGCAAGGCCAAGGCCTCACGCTGCGGCCGGATGCGGGTCAGAAAAGCATCAAGTGACAACCAGTTCATGGCGGGTGGTGTTTCTTCTTGTTGTGGTGAGCTAGGCGATTCAGCGCAGACCGCAGACCGGCTTCAGTGACGCAAAGCGCCGAGCGTGGCCAGGATCAGGCGCAGATCACCCCAGACGCTGGCGTGGCGCACATAGTCGCCCGCGATCTGCAGCTTGGCGGGCAGAATGACCTCGACATACTCGCGCTCCGGGTCGGCCGCGCGGGCCAGGATCTCGCTCTCATGGCGGAACTGCAAAGAAGCCGGGTCGGTGATGCCCGGCCGCACCGACAGCACCAATTCGCGCTGCTCCGGCGTGTACAGCGCCACATAGCGAGGCACCTCGGGCCGGGGCCCGACCAGGCTCATGGCGCCGCGAAACACATCCCAGAGCTGCGGCAATTCATCGATCTTGCTGGCACGCAAAAAGCGGCCGCTGCGGGTGATGCGCGGGTCATCCCCGACCGTGATCTGCGGGCCCAGAGCCGGCGCATCCACCCGCATGCTGCGGAATTTGTGGATGAAGAACGGTTTGCCAAAGCGCCCCACCCGCTCCTGCCGGAACAGCACCGGGCCCGGCGAATCGAGCTTGATCCAGATCGCCACCAAGATCCACAGCGGCGACAGGAGCAGCAGCCCCAGGCCCGCGCAGAACACATCAAAAAGCCGCTTGGCCATGGTGCTGAGGGTTCCGATCCGGCGCGGCGTTCAGGCCAGGGCGATGCGGCGCACCGCAGCAATCACGCGCTGCACATCGGCATCGCTCATGGCGGTGTAGAGCGGGATGCTGAAGCTGCGCTCGTAGGCCTTTTGCGAATGTGGGAACTGCTCGGGCGTCAGGCCGTAGCGATCGCGCCAGTAAGGCTGCAGATGCAAGGGGATGTAGTGCACGCTGCAACCGATGCCAGCGGCGAACATGGCCTCGATGAAGGCATCGCGGTCGATGGTGGCCGCATCGCTGAGGCGCAGCACGTAGAGGTGCCAACTGTGCACATCGCCCTCGACCGCCTGGGGCGGCAAGATCAAAGGCAGGTCCGCAAAGGCCTCGTTGTAGGCCGCCGCGATTTGCTCGCGCCGCGCCTGGAAAGCCTGGATGCGCTTGAGCTGGTGGATGCCCAGCGCCGCCGCGATATCGGTCAGGTTGTACTTGAAGCCGGGGGCCACGATCTCGTAGTACCAGCTCGGCACCTTGGCGGTGAAGCGGTCAAAAGCATCGCGGTTCATGCCATGCAGGCGCATGACCTTGGCCCGCTTGGCCAGTTCGGCGTTGCGCGTCACCAGCATGCCGCCTTCGCCGGTGGTCATGGTCTTGTTGGCGTAGAAGCTGAACACCGTGGCGTCGCTGCCCATGGTGCCGATCAGCTCTTTCTCCAGCGTGGTGGGCAGGGCATGGGCGGCGTCTTCCAGCACACGCAGGCCGTGCTTGCGGGCGATGTCCAGGATAGCAATCATGTCCACCGCCAGGCCGGCGTAATGGACCGGGATGATGCAGCGGGTGCGGGGCGTGATGGCGGCTTCGACCAGGCGCGGGTCGATATTGAGGGTCGCAGGGTCAATGTCCACCAGCACCACGTCCGCACCGAGATAACGCACCACCTCGGCGGTGGCGGTGAAGGTGTGGGTGGTGGTGATGACCGCATCGCCGGGGCCAATGCCCATGGCCTCCAGCGCCAGATGCAAGCCGGCGGTGGCGGAATTGACGGCGATGCACTCGATCTCAGGCTCACCCAGGAAAGCAGCGAAGTCCTGCTCGAAGCGCTTGGCCTTGGGGCCGGTGGTCACCCAGCCGGAGCGCAAGGTGTCCACCACCTCATGGATCTCGTCCTCACCAATCTCAGGCAAGGCAAAGGGCAGGAACGGCAGGGGCGACTCACTCATGGCGGACATTTCAGACAGACGACGTTTTCTTCTCGATCACAGCCAGCACATGGGTGCGCAGCCAGGGGATGCTGTTGAACCAGCTATAAGCCTGTGGATGCAGGCGGCAAACCCAGCGCGCCAGCGGCGGCGCCAGGGTCAGGCGTTGCCAGCGGATGGACTCCGCCTCAGGGAACAGGGCTCGCACGCGCGCCAGCGGCACGCCGCGCACATCGGCATTGCGTGGATT
>JAIXSD010000551.1 GCA_027484885.1 Rubrivivax sp. | reverse complement strand
TTGCCAATCGTCTTCGCGCTTTTCGGCGCAGGCTTTTCAACCACCGGGGCCACCTCAGCAGCCCGCTCCCATGACCCGTTTTCTTGGGAGCGGGCTACTGAAAAGAATAGAAACACCGGAATGGCACCTTCCGGTCGGCCCAGTAGTCGGCCGTGTCGCGGAAGACGTCGAGCAGCTGCTCACGCGCTTCGCGGTCGAAGCGCACGTTGTCGGGCAACTGCTCCAGCACCACCACGAAGCCCGGCTGGCTGCCGGCCTTGTGGACGAGGTCGGTCATGCAGTCATGCAGGGCGTCCAGGTTCTTGCCGAAGTGGGCAGGGAAGAGGAAAGCCTGCGCGATGCCATCGAGCACGTCCTGCTTGGACTGCGCCTCCGACAGGTTGGCATACAGGAAATGCTGGCCCGCTTCTTGGGCGGCCTGCATCAAGTCCTCGACCCGGTAGGCCCGAATGGCCTGCACGATATTGGGACGGACGGTCTGCAAAAGCATGGTCGCGTTCCTCCTTTCAAGTCACAAAACTGCCGAACCTTCGACCTTCACCGGCCAGCTGCGGCGCGGATGCGCTTGAAGCTGGCATAGTGATCGTCGGTGTAATAACAAACCTCAGGCGTCGTGGGCGGGGTGCCGCCACAAACGAGACGACGAGCGCCTCGGTTACGCGCGCCCGGAGTCTTGACCGTGTATTCGCGATAAAAGCCGCGAGCCTTGCGGGGCAGCAGACGCTCGCGATTGCCGAACACCGTGCCGTCCTTGCTGTAGGGAAACGGGCCGCCGGACAACACGAGCCGGTGGGTTTCCTGCGCCTGGACGGGCAGCTCGCTCAGCTGAATTTCAGCCAGAGCGGGCGTGACGGTGGGAGTGGCTTCCTTGGCTTGCGCGCCTCCGGCCAAGCCGGAAAGCAGCAGGGCGGTGGTGACCGCCGAGGCGCCGGAGCGCGCCAGCCACGAGAGCAAAGACACGGGTTTACCCTGAACGGAAAACCATGATGGTACCGAAGGGGCCCCAAAAGCTCAAGCCGCAGGTGGGCGGTCGTGTCAGGAATGAGGGCTTGTGAGCCGGCACTTACATGCGGCTAAGTGCTTGTTCTTTCAATGTCTGTGACAGCGCCATGACCAAGTTTTCAGGATGAAAACTTCTGTCAATTGGGGGAGTCAGGGCGCTTTTGTCCGGATCTCCCCCGCACCGCACATCAGTGCTGAGCGATCATTCAGCCACGCGCGGCGTTGGCGTCGGCCACCGTCAAGGCCGTCATGTTGACGATGCGCCGCACGGTCGCCGACGGCGTCAGCACATGGACCGGCTTGGCTGCGCCGAGCAGCACCGGGCCGATGGCGATGCCACCGCCCGCCGCCGTCTTGAGCAGGTTGTAGGAGATGTTGGCAGCGTCGATGTTGGGCAGCACGAGCAGGTTGGCCTCGCCCGTCAGCGGGCTGTGGGGCATCAGCTGCTTGCGGTAGGCGGCGTCCAGCGCGGTGTCGCCGTGCATCTCGCCGTCGACCTCCAGCCACGGCGCGAGCTGCTGGATGAGGGCCAGCGTGTCGCGCATCTTGACGGCCGAAGGCTTGTCGCTCGTGCCGAAATTGCTGTGCGACAGCAGCGCCGCCTTCGGCGTCAGGCCGAAGCGGCACATTTCCTGCGCGGCCATGATCGTGATCTCGGCCAGCTGCTCGGCGGTGGGGTCGTAGTTGACGTGCGTGTCCACCAGCATGACCTGGCGACCCGGCAGGATCAGACCGTTCATGCAGGCGTAGGTCTTCACACCCGCGCGTTTGCCGATGACCTGGTCGATGTACTGCAGGTGCGTGGCCGTGGTGCCCCAGGTGCCGCACAGCATGCCGTCGACCTCACCCTTGTGCAGCAGCATGGTGCTGATGAGCGTCAGGCGGCGGCGCATCTCGATCTTGGCGAGCTGCTGGGTCACACCCTTGCGCTCGGTCATGCGCAGATAGGTCTGCCAGTAGTCGCGGTAGCGGTCGTCGTGTTCGACGTTGACGACGTCATAGTCGCGCCCGTGCTGCAGCCGCAGACCAAAACGTTCGACGCGCTCGGCAATGACCGCCGGGCGTCCGACCAAGGTCGGCCGGGCCAGGCCCTCGTCCACCACGACCTGCGCCGCGCGAAGCACGCGTTCCTCTTCACCCTCGGCGTAGGCCACGCGCTTGTTCGGCGCCCGCTTGGCCGCCGTGAAGATGGGCTTCATCGTGTTGCCCGAGGCGTAGACGAAGCTCTGCAGCTTTTCGCGGTAGGCGTCCCAGTCCTGGATGGGGCGGGCGGCCACGCCGGAGTCGGCAGCCGCCTTGGCCACGGCCGGCGCGATGCGCATCATCAGCCGCGGGTCGAAGGGCTTCGGGATGAGGTACTCCGGGCCGAAAGACAGCGTCGCGCCGACGTAGGCGGCGGCCACGACCTCGCTCTGCTCGGCCTGGGCCAGCTCGGCAATCGCCTGCACGGCCGCGATCTCCATCTCGACGTTGATCGTCGTGGCGCCCGAGTCGAGCGCGCCGCGGAAGATGTAGGGGAAGCACAGGACGTTGTTGACCTGGTTGGGGTAGTCGGTGCGGCCGGTGGC
>JAIXSD010000135.1 GCA_027484885.1 Rubrivivax sp. | reverse complement strand
TGCGAGGTGTAGAAGCCGCTGGAAATGCGCTGGCTGCGGCCTTGGTCCCAGGCCAGCAGATGGGGGTGATCGTCCAGCCGGCGGCGCAGCTGGCGCTCGGCCACGGGCACGATGGCGGGCGAGCGGTTGCCGCGCGGGAACAGCTTGCCGGCCGCCTTGAACAGCTCCAGCGCCGGGCTGCTGGGCGCGAAGGTGAAGAGCAGGGCCTGGCGGGTGCGCTGGGCCAGGCCAGCGATCACCTCGACCGCATCGCCGGGCTCGTAGTGAATCAGCGAGTCCATGCCGATCACATAGTCAAAGCTGCCCAGGGCCGGGTCCAGCATGTCGCCGGAGCGGAAGTCGATGCGGCCGCCACTCTCGAACACCGGCTGGCGTTCGCGCGCCAGGTCGACCAGGGTGGGCGACAGGTCGATGGCCAGCACCTGGGCGCCACGCAGGGCCGCCTCCACCGCCAGGGCGCCGGTGCCGCAGCCAGCGTCCAGCACCTGCCGGCCGCGCAGGTCCTCCGGCAGCCAGGACAGCAGGGTCTGGCGCATGCGATCCCGCCCGGCCCGCACGGTGGCCCGCACGCGCCCGACCGGCGCATCCGAGGTCAGCCGGGCCCAGGCGTCTGCGGCCGTGCGATCGAAATAGGTTTCGATCTGCGAGCGGCGTTCGGTGTAGTTGCTGGTGTTCATCAATCGAATCCGAGCAGGTCGAAGATGTCGCGGTCCTTCATCGGCACCGCGGTGTAGGGCTCGCCGCCCAGCCAGAGCGCCGCGGCCAGGCGCAGGTACTCCTGCTGCACGCGTTCCAGCTCGGGTGAGGGCTCCATTTCGAACAGCGTCGATTTCTTGAGCCGGCTGCGGCGGATCACGTCCAGGTCGGGGAAATGGGCCGCGAGCTTGAGGCCGATCTTTTCGTTGTACTTGTCGATCTGGTCGGTGGCGGCACTGCGGTTGGCGATCACGCCTCCCAGGCGAACCTTGTAGTTCTTGGCCTTGGCACCGATGGCCTGCACGATGCGGTTCATCGCGAAGATGGAATCAAAATCGTTGGCGGTCACGATGAGCGCCCGGTCGGCATGCTGCAGCGGTGCGGCAAAGCCGCCGCAGACCACATCGCCAAGCACATCGAAGATCACCACATCGGTGTCTTCCAGCAGGTGGTGTTCCTTCAGCAGCTTGACCGTTTGCCCCACCACATAGCCGCCGCAGCCGGTGCCGGCCGGTGGGCCGCCGGCTTCCACGCACATCACGCCGTTGTAACCCTCGAAGACAAAGTCCTCGACGCGCAGCTCCTCGGCATGGAAGTTGACCGTCTCCAGCACGTCGATGACGGTGGGCAGCATCTTCTTGGTCAGCGTGAAGGTCGAGTCATGTTTGGGGTCACAGCCGATCTGCAGCACCCGCTTGCCCAGCTTGGAGAAGGCGGCCGAGAGGTTGCTGGAGGTGGTGCTCTTGCCGATGCCGCCCTTGCCGTAGATGGCAAAGCACTTGGCCGTGCCGATCTGCACGGTGGGGTCCATCTGCACCTGCACGCTGCCGGCGCCGTCCGGCCGCCGGTTGCCGATCTCGCTGATCGGCACGGCGGTGGTGGTGGGGTTCATCGTCATCATGCAGCTGCCTTCTCTTTTGCAGGGATCACGCCTTCCAGGCGGTCTTCCAGTTCGTCGCCGGCCTGGCGCAGGGCTTCGAGCGTGTCGGCATCGGGCTGCCAGTAGTCGCGTTCATAGGCTTCCAGCAGTCGGTTGGCGACGCGGGCGGAGGCCGTGGGGTTCAGCTGCGCCAGGCGCTCGCGCATGGCGGGGTCGAGCATGAAGGTGGCGCTGAGCTGCTCGTAGACCCAGGGCTGGACCTGGCCGGTGGTGGCCGACCAGCCCATGGTGTTGGTGACATGCACCTCGATCTGGCGCACGCCCTCATAGCCATGTTCCAGCATGGATTCGTACCACTTGGGGTTGAGCATGCGGGTGCGGGTCTCCAGCGCCACCTGCTCAGACAGGGTGCGCACGGTGCCGCCGCCAAAGCTGTCGCGGGTCTGGTCGCCGATGTAGACCGGCGCCACCTCGGCCCTGGCGCCGTCCTTGCTCACCTTGGCCCGCTTGATCGCGCGGCTGACGCCGCCCAGGGTGTCGAAATAGGTGTCCACCGTGGTGATGCCCAGCTCCACCGAGTCGAGGTTCTGGTAGGCCAGCTGCACATCGGCCAGCACGCTTTGCAGCAAAGCCGTCTGCTGCACCGGTCGGCCGGCGCGGCCGTAGGCAAAGCCCTTGCGGCGACTGTAGGTCTCGGCCAACTCGTCACCATCTTCCCAGCGGCTGTTGTCGACCAGGCTGTTGATGTTGGCGCCGTACGCACCCTCGGCATTGCCGAACACCCGCAGCGAGGCGGCTTCCAGATCGCCGCCGTGGGCCGCCTGGAAGGCCAGGGCATGCTGGCGGATGAAGTTCTGCGCCGGCGGCTCATCGGCCTGCGCGGCCAGGTAGGCGGCCTCGGCCAGCAGCTTGATCTGCAGGGGCAGCAGGTCGCGGAAGATGCCGGAGAGCGTGATCACCACATCGATGCGCGGCCGGCCCAGCTCGCTCAGCGGAACCAGCTCGGCACCGGCCAGGCGACCGTAGCTGTCGAAGCGGGGGCGGGCGCCCATCAAGGCCAGGGCCTGGGCGATGGGGCCGCCTTCGCTCTTCAGGTTGTCGGTGCCCCAGAGCACCATGGCGATGGACTCGGGCAGCGG
>JAIXSD010000398.1 GCA_027484885.1 Rubrivivax sp. | reverse complement strand
TGCCGATGTCAGGCGCGCGCCAGGCTTTGAGCCAGTCCAGGAACTGGTCTTGCGGCATGGGCTTGGCGATGAAATAACCCTGACCCTCATCGCAACCGAGCGCGGCCAGCAGGCGCCAGGCCTTGGCGCTCTCGACGCCCTCGGCCACCACGCTCAGGCCCAGGTTGTGGGCCAGCTCGATGGTCGAGCGCACGATCTTGGCATCACCCAGATCGGTCTCCATGGCCATGACGAAGCTCTTGTCGATCTTGAGCTCATGGACGGGCAGGCGCTTCAGATAGGCCAGCGAGGAGTAGCCGGTGCCAAAGTCGTCGATGGACATCTTGAAGCCCCGCTCCTGCAGCTGCTGCAAGGTGTTCAGGGCGCGCTGCGGGTCGTCCATGATGGCGCTCTCGGTGATCTCCAGGCACAGCGCATCGCTGCGCGCGCCGTGGGCATCGAGCATGGCCTGAATCTTGTGCGGCAAGTCCTGGTCCAGCAGGTCGCGGGTGGACAGGTTGACGCTGATGCGCAGGGCCAGGTCTTGCGCGCGCGCCTGCGCCCAGGCGGCGGCCGAGGCCTCGATCACCCAGGCGGTGAGCGCGCGGATGAAACCGGTCTGCTCGGCAAAGGGAATGAACTGCATGGGCGGCACCAGGCCGCGCTCGGGGTGCTGCCAGCGCACCAGGGCCTCGGCGCTGATGATGCGGCCGCTTTGCAGATCGACCTTGGGCTGCAGGTAGAGGCGCAGCTCGCCGGCCTCCACGGCGTGGCGCAGCTCGCTCAGCAGGGACAGCGATTCCTGGCTACCGGCGTCCAGGCTGGCGCTGTAGAACACGCTGCCGTTCTGGCGCTTCTTGGCCTCGAACATGGCCAGGGTGGCGCGGCTGAGCAGCTGTTTGGCCTCGCGGCCATGGGCCGGTGCGAGGGCC
The DNA here is from genome assembly GCA_027484885.1 of Rubrivivax sp. Classification (GTDB taxonomy): domain Bacteria; phylum Pseudomonadota; class Gammaproteobacteria; order Burkholderiales; family Burkholderiaceae_C; genus Paucibacter_A. The sequence continues at coordinate 4,948 of JAIXSD010000398.1, read as the reverse complement.
ACGCCGATGCCGGCGCTCAGGTCCACGGTTTGGTCCTTGATGCGCAGCGGGCGTTCGAAATCACGGTGGATGGCGTCAGCCAGGGCCAGGGCCGAGGTTTCATCGGCCTGGCTCAGCAGCAGGGCGAACTCGTCGCCGCTGAGCCGTGCCAGGGCATCTTCGCGCGCCGGCAGCAAGGCCTGCAGGCGCTGCGCCACCTTCTGCAGCAGCAGGTCGCCGAAATCATGGCCTTGCACATCGTTGACATGCTTGAAGCGGTCCAGGCCCAGGGTCAGCACCGCGCAAGGCGCCTCGCCATGCTCGGCCAGCCAGCGCGCGAGCACCTGCACAAAGCCGGCGCGGTTGGGCAGATGGGTCAGCTGGTCCTGGAAGGCCAGCTCATTGAGGCTGGCATCGCGCTGCTGGATGCCCTGGCGCATGGCCTCGAAGGCGCGGGCCAGATCGCCCACCTCGTCGGCGCTGCCATCCTGGGCCACCGGCGTGGCGTAGTCGCCGGCGCCCAGGCGCTCGGCCGAATCGGCCAGGGTCTTGATCGGCCGGCTGATGCGCCGCGCCGTCAGCACGCTGCCCAGGGCAAAGGCCAGGATGCCCAGCACCGTCAGCGTGCCCAGGGTCTGGCGCAGGGTGCGGTAGGACTCGAAAGCCTGGTCAAAGGAGCGCAGCAGCAGCACGGCCAGTTGCTGCTCGCCTGAGCGCAGCAGGGGCACGTAGAGGCCGCGCATTTCTTCCTCGCCCAGTTGCAGGCTGAAGGCGGGCTCGGCCGCCTGCACCTGGCCCGCCACCTGGCCGGTGGTGGCCGCATCGAGCGTGCTGCCCAGTGGGGTCCAGGCCTGGCCCTCGGCGCGGCGCAGCAGGAAGACGCTACGCAGGCCCGAGAGGGTTTGCAGCTCGCGCAAGGGCTCGGCCTGCAGGTCCACCGCCATCATCAACCAGCCGCCCAGACCGGCAGCCTTCACCGGCACAAACACCAGCTGGTAGGCGCGCCCGCCCACCAGGGCCAGGCTGGCGCGGCCGCTGGGCTCGTTGCCGGCGTCCTCGGCCTCCTTGGCCTGGATCAGGGCGGGCAGCAGGGCGACAAAGGCCTCGGCCTGCGGCCGGGTGGCGGTGACCAGGCGGAAATCGGCCGAGACGTAGGCGATCACGCTGGCATCGACCAGCTGGCTGTTCTTGGAGTCGAGCGCGCTGAACAAGGTGTCGGCAAATTCGATCGCCGGCATGCCCGCGGCCTCGGCCAGCACGCTGCGGATGCCGTGGTTGTTCTCCAGCTGGCGCAGCACGGCCACGCGCTGCTGCGCATCTTGCGCCAGCAGATGGCTGAGCATGCGCTGGCCGGTTTTCAGTTCCGACTCCACCGCCACCTCGGTGCTGCGGCGGATGTTGGCGTAGGTGATCATCCAGCTGGTCAGCTGCACCAGCACCAGCAGGGCGAGGAAAAGGGCGACGATGCGGCCTTCCAGCCGACGCAGATTGAGAAAAGCAGGCAGTTTCATGGCGCGTCAGCGCAGCGGCAGTTGCAAGGGTGCTGGTTCCTGGCCGGGAACCAGGCGCAGTGGAAAGCTGCTCAGCAGCGGGCTGCCCAGTCTCGGGTGCCAGACTTTGAGGACATGCTCGCCGGGCGGCAACTCCAGACGCAGCTGACCTTGGGCATTGCTTTTGCCGAAGAACGGCGTGTCGACGATGACGATATGGGCGCTCATCTCATCGTGGATGTTGCAGCCCAGGGTGGCGATACCAGCTTTGTCGAACAGCACCGGCTCGGTGGGCGTGCCGGCGTAGAGCTTGAGGTCGAACTTCTTGGTGGCCGAGAAGGAGTAGACATGGTGGCGCACGGTGTCGAAGTTCGGGAAGTTGACGGCCGTGCCCGTCTGTACCACCAACACGAAAGGCTGGAACTGGCGCTGGCGCTGCTCCATCTGTGCCAGGCTGCCCGTCCCGGCACGGCCGGTCTGCCCTTTCACTTCCACGGCCAGGGCTACATCGGCCAGTGGCTGGCCGCTGGCGTTCTGCACGCTGAGGGTCCAGCTGGCGGCATGGGCCGAGCCTGCGGCGCTCAGCCCAGCCAAACAGCCGATGAGCTGCTGGATGGCGGCTCGCAAGCCAGGCCAAGCCATCTGTGACGCCGGGGCCGCAGGCGGGCGCGAGGGTGAGGGGCGTCGCCTGAGCCATGAATTCATCGTCGTGCCTGGTCTCGTGGGGCTGAGTCAGCGGCTCAGCGCATCGGCGCAGGGCCAAGCCGCACCGGATGCGCAGCTCCGCAACTGTATCGGCATTGCCCTGCGCAACTTGATGCCCGGCGCGCGAACGGCCGGACGGTCTCAGCCCCGCAAAGCCAGGCGCGGCGCGCGCGTGGCCGTGGTCTCCACCAGCATCAGGGCCAGGCGGCGCAGGCCGGCCCAGGGCTCCAGCGGCCATTCGGGGTGGCGCAGGCCTTTGACCAGGCCGTCGCAGATTTGCGCCGCCGCCACCAGGCGACTCAGGTCGCCGCTGTGCAGGCTGGGCACGATGCGCTCGAACAAGCGTTCCTTGGGCCCCCAGACGCGTGCTTCACGCATGGCCATGGGCAGGGGCTTGCCGGCATCGACCGCATCGCGCACGCGCTTGAGTGCGCGGATGTCCTCGGCCAGGCTCCAGTGCACCAGCACGGCAGCTTCACCCTCGGCCTCCAGGCCTTCCAGCATGCGCAGCACGCGGGCGACCTGGCCGCCCAGCACCGCTTCGCTGAGCTTGAACACGTCGTAGCGCGCGACATTGAGCACGGCGGCCTCGATCTGCTCGAAGCTCAGCAGGCCGGGCGGGTGCAGCAGGGCGAGCTTCTGCAGCTCCTGGTGGGCGGCGAGCAGATTGCCCTCGACCCGGTCGGCAAAAAAGGCCAGGGTTCGCTGGCCGGCCTCGCCGTCCTCGACGCGCTGGCCTTGCTGGACCAGGCGCTGGGCGATCCACTGCGGCAGGGCGCGGCGCTCGATCGGATCGACACGCACGCAGACGCCGGCGCCGTCCAGGGCCTGGAACCAGGCGCTGTTCATCTGCGTCTTGTCCAGCTTGGGCAGGGTGACCAGGGTCACCACATCCTCGGGCAGCTGGGCGCAGTAACGCTGCAGCGCCTCGGAGCCGTCCTTGCCCGGTTTACCGCCGGGGATGCGGATCTCGATCAGCTGGCGCTCGGCAAACAAGCTCATGGCCTGGGCCGCGCCCAGCACCGGGCCCCAGTCGAAATAGGCACCGACGACGGTGAAGACCTTGCGTTCACCATAGCCCTGGGCGCGCGCCGCGGCGCGGATGGCATCGGCCGCCTCCTGGGCGAGCAGGGGCTCGTCACCGTAGACGGTGTAGATGGGCCGCAGCGCCTTGGCGAGCTGGGGCTTGAGGGCGTCGGGGCGCAGCTGCATGCGTAGAACCTGGGTCAGCCGGGCTCAGGCGGGCAGGCGCACGGCCGAGAGGCGGCGCATGATCTGCGCCACCGCATCCGACTGCATGGCCCGGTAGAGCTGAGCTTCTTCCTGCTCTTTGGCCAGGGCCGCGCTCTCGGTGTAGTTCATTTCGCGTGTCATGCGCAGCTCGGTGCGGGGCAGCAGCAGCTCCCCCGAGGGCACGCGCAGCAGGTAGTCGAAATTGACCCGCAGCTGCCACTCGCGCACCTGGCCGGCGCTGGTGGACACCACCACCGATTTCTCGCGCACATCGCGCAGCACTTCCAGCACCACCTCGGCGCGGTTGGCGTCTTCCACCATCAGCAGCGCGGTGCGCGAGAGCTGGCGCTTCAAGTCGGCGGCCAGCGGCGAGCCCGGCTTGAAGCCGCTCAGCGCCAGGCTGCGGAACAGGAACTCCGGCTCGCGGCGCAGCTCGAAGCCGCAGCCCACCAGCGGGGCGGTGGCGGCGGCCAGGAGCAGGTGGCGGCGCTGCAGCAGGGTGCTCATCGTCAGACGACCAGATTGACCAGGCGGCCCGGCACGATGATGACCTTCTTGGGCGCCTTGCCTTCGCTGAACTTGGCGAAGTCTTCGCTGGCCAGGGCCACGGCTTCGATGGCGGCCTTGTCGGCCGCGGCCGGCACCTTGATGGCGCCGCGCAGCTTGCCGTTGACCTGCAGCATCAGCTCGATCTCGTCCTGCACGAGCGCGGCCTCATCCACGCTCGGCCAGGGCGCGTCGAGCAGGTCACCCAGCTCGGCGGCATAGCCCAGGTCTTGCCAGAGGGCGTGGGTCAGGTGCGGGCAGGCGGGGTAGAGCACGCGCAGCAGCACCGAGAAGCCTTCGCGCACGGCCGCTTCCTGGCCCTGGGCCTTGAAGCCTTCCAGCGCATTCAGCAGCTTCATGGCGCCGGACACCACGGTGTTGTACTGCATGCGCTCGTAGTCGTAGCTGATCTGCTTGAGCACCAGATGCACTTCGCGGCGCAGGGCCTTGCCCTCGCCGTTCAGGGCGGCGTAGTCGCGGCCGCCGGCCTGGAGGGCGGCTTCGTTCTTGGCACCGAAGCCCCAGACGCGCTTGAGGAAGCGGTGTGCGCCTTCGACGCCGGCGTCGTTCCACTCCAGGGTCTGCTCCGGCGGCGAAGCGAACATCACGAACAGGCGGGCCGTGTCGGCGCCGTACTGGTTGATCAGCTCCTGCGGGTCGACGCCGTTGTTCTTCGACTTCGACATGGTCGTCATCTCGTACTCGAGCGGCGTGCCGTCGGTTTTCAGCGTGCCGCCGATGACCTGGCCATGCTCGTTGGTCTGGACGTTGACCTCATGCTCCCAGTAGTAGTTCTTGCCGGCGTCTGCGGGCTTGTGCGAGAACGCGCCCTTGAGCACCATGCCCTGGGTCAGCAGGTTCTTGAAGGGCTCGTCGAAGCTGATCAGCTTCAGGTCGCGCATCACCTTGGTCCAGAAGCGGGCGTAGAGCAGGTGAAGAATCGCGTGCTCGATGCCGCCGATGTACTGGTCCATGGGCATCCAGTACTGGCTGCC
>JAIXSD010000442.1 GCA_027484885.1 Rubrivivax sp. | reverse complement strand
TTGAATCTGGGGGGCATTGTCCACGTTCGACTGAGCCGTGCCCCAAGTCAGGGCGCCGAACCCGGGAAGACCCAAATCAGGGCCGCCGTCATCAGCACATAACGGCACAACTTGCCCACAGCCATGTAGGCCAGGCAAGGCCAGAAGGGCAGGCGCAACCAGCCGGCCACGGCACACAGCGGGTCGCCCACCGCCGGCAGCCAGCTCAGCAAGCAGGCCTTGGCGCCGAACTGCTGCAGCCAGGCCAGGGCGCGCGGGTTGGGCGGGGCGTGCTTGAGGCTGCGCTCGTAGGCCAACTCGGCGCCGCGGCCCATCCACCAGCTGATGGCGCCGCCCAGGGTGTTGCCCACCGTGGCCACCAGCACCGCCGGCCAGAACAGGGACGGGTCGGCCTTGACCAGCAGGAACACCGCCGGCTCCGACCCCAGCGGCAGCAAGGTGGCCGAGACCAGGGCGATCAAGAACACCGCCGGCAGGCCCACCGCCGGCAGCGCGGCCCAGGCCAGCAGGCCTTGAATCATGTTTTGCAAAGCGGTTTCCATCAAAGGCATTATCCTGAGGCCCGGATGACTGACCGACTGCACAACACCCCCTCCCGCCTGAGCCGCGCCTCAGGGCGCCCTCAGTGGCGCCCACAGCGGCGCTTGCTGTGCCTGCTGGCGGGCCTGTGGCTGGCCAGCAGCCCCTCCGCCTGGGCCGAGCCCGGCGCCTGCAAGACCCTGGTGGCCTCGGGCAACCCGCAGTATCCGCCCTACCTCTGGCGCGACCCGGCCGATGAAGGCCGCCTGGTCGGCGCCAATGCCGACCTGATGCAGCGCCTGGCCCAGGAGCTGGGGGTGACCATCGAGATGCGCTACGTCGGCCCCTGGGGCCGGGTGCAGGAAGAAGCCAAGGCGGGCCGCATCGACCTGATCGCCGGTGCCTTCTGGACCCAGCCGCGCACCGAGTACATGGACTACTTCACCCCGGCGTTTCACCAGACGCGCTCGGTGATCTGGGTGACGGCCAAATCGCGCCTGGTCTACAAGCAATGGAGCGATCTGGTCGGCCAGCAGGGCGTGACCGTCATCAACAACAGCTTCGGCGAGGCCTTCGACCGCTATGCCAGGCAGTCGCTCAAGATCACCCAGGTGGCCAGCCTGGAGCAGGCCATCCAGATGCTGCAGCGTGGGCGGGCCGATTACCTGATTTACGAAGACAGCCCCGGCCAGGCCTTTCTGGCCAAGCTGGACATCCAGGGCGTGCGCATGCTGACGCCGGCCGTGGCCAATGAAGCCCTGCACCTGACCCTGGCCCACAAATCGCCCTGCAACACCGGCGAGCTGCGGGGCCGCATCGCCCGCGCCCTGCACAAGCTGGCCGGCGCCAACCCGCTGCCCGAGCTGCTGGACAAAAACATCCAGCTCTGGCGCCTTCACAGCCCGAATGTGAAATAAATAGCGGCGGCCCGGCACGCCCGGATGGGCACCCGCGGCATATAATCCTGCCTCTTTTTTGGGCAGATTGAGGGCTGTGACCGGCTCGCCAGCTGCCCGCCAGTGCGGCCGCTGCGCTGGCGCCCTCCGCCGCTCCACCGCTTCTTTTTCGCCCGCCGCCTCCATGCCCGCCGCCTTGCCGTCGCTCCGCCTCGGCACCCATTCCCTGCCCAACCGACTGTTCGTGGCGCCCATGGCCGGCGTCACCGACCGGCCGTTCCGCCAACTCTGCCGGCGCCTGGGTGCGGGCTATGCGGTCAGCGAGATGGTGACCTCGCGCAAGGACTTGTGGAACAGCCTCAAGACCTCGCGCCGCGCCAACCACGACGGCGAGGCCGGCCCCATCGCCGTGCAGATCGCCGGCACCGACGCACCCATGATGGCCGAGGCGGCCCGCTACAACATCAAGCGCGGCGCCCAGATCATCGACATCAATATGGGCTGCCCGGCCAAAAAGGTCTGCACCAAATGGGCCGGCTCGGCCCTGATGCAGGACGAGCCCCTGGCCACCGAGATCATGGCTGCCGTGGTCGAGGCCGCAGCACCCTTCGGCGTGCCGGTGACGCTGAAGATGCGCACCGGCTGGTGCGAGACCGAAAAGAACGCCCAGCGCCTGGCCCTGGCCGCGCAGGAGGCCGGCATTGCCATGGTCACCGTGCATGGCCGCACGCGCGAGCAGGGCTACAAAGGCCTGGCCGAGTACGACACCGTGGCCTCGGTCAAGGCCGCACTGCGGATCCCGGTGGTGGCGAATGGCGACATCGATTCGCCACAGAAGGCCAAGGCCGTGCTCGCGCGCACTGGCGCCGACGCCCTGATGATCGGCCGCGCCGCCCAGGGCCGGCCCTGGATCTTTGCCGAGATCGATCACTTCCTGCGCACCGGCGAGGAGCTGCCGCCGCCACGCGTGCAGGACGCCAGCGACTGGCTGATCGAGCACCTGCACGACCACTACAGCCTCTACGGCGCCCTGGCCGGCATGCGCAGCGCGCGCAAGCACATCGGCTGGGCCGTGCGCGGCCTGCCCGGCGGCGAAG
>JAIXSD010000194.1 GCA_027484885.1 Rubrivivax sp. | reverse complement strand
CGCTGCAGCAGTTGCTGCTGGTTCTGCAGCTGGCTCTGGCGCTGGCGGGCCTCGGCCAGCTGCTGCTCGCTTTGCTGCAGCGCTGTTTGCGCCTGCTGGGCCTGGAGCAACTGCTGCTGCAGCTGTTCCCAGGGCCGCTCCCGCGCGTCACGCTGATGCTGGCTGCGCAGCTGGGCCAGGCGATCCACATCCTGGCGATAACGGGCGATCTGCAGGTCCAGATCCTGCAGCGATTGTTGCAAGGCCTGCACCTGTTGCGCAGCCTGCTCCAGCTCGGCGCGAGGCTTGCCGGTGGCCGTGAGCAGCTCGCCGCGCTGGGCTCGCAGCTCGCTCAGCAGCGCGTCGCCGCCGCTGGCCGCCACCTGGGCGGCCGCGCCCTGCCCCAAGCGCTCGGCCTGGCTTTGCAAGGCGCCGTGCAGATGTTCGCGGGCATGCTGGGCCGCCTCGCGGAGCTCCTGGCCCGTGCCCTGCTCCACCCAGAGCAGGCCCGGTATGCCCCAATGCTCGGTCTTGCTGGCGCCGCGGCTGGCGAAGCCGTAGCCGAAGAGCTGGGCCAGATGGTCCTCGGCCTCCGCGCCCTCCAGGCTGCGCGCATCGATGCGCAGATCGCAGCGTGGCCGCTTGCCAAAGCTCTTGGCCAGGCGGTACTGGTGGCCGTCAAACGCAAAGTCCAGCTCTACGCCGGGCGCGGCGCTGCTGTCGCCCCAGGGCAGCAGATCGCCCACGGCCGAGGAGCGATGCCGCTCAAAAAACGCGGCACGGATGGCGCGCACCAGGCTGCTCTTGCCCGCTTCGTTCGGGCCGCAAAAGATGTTGAGGCCGGGCTGCAGGTTCGCCAGCTCGAAACCTTGCCGGAACTGCCGCAGCTGCTCCACCCGCAACCTGCTCAGGTGCAGAGGCGCCTTCATGCCGACAACTCCGTGCGGCGCTGGGCCAGGCGGGCGGTCAGCAAGGCCAGGGCCTCGCGCGCGATCTCGGCCTCGTTGGGCTCGTCCGATGGCTCAGCGCTGCTGGCAGCGCCGAGCTCGCGCAGCTCGGCAATCACCTCGGCCAGATAGCCATCAGCCTGCAGGCCGGCGATGTCCTCGTCGGTCGGCGCCATGCTCAAGGCCGCGGCCCCCACGCTGAGGTGGCGCAGGCGCCCTCGCAGCACGGCCAGGGCGGCGGTCAAACGCTGATGCAGATCCAGCGCCAGCTGCCCCTCCAGTTTGAGGCTCAGCACGGTGGTGGCCGGCAAGGCCTCCAGGCGCTGCAGCAAGCCGTCCAGATCGCTGGCCACGCGCAGGCTGGCACTCAGCTCCAGCCAGTCGAACTGCGCCGTGCGCAGCGCCTGCACGCGCGGCTCTGAACCGGGCGCGTCGATCTCCACGAGCAAGGCCTGGCCCGAGTCATTGGACTTGAAACGATCGGGCTCGGGCGTACCGCTGTACCAGCAGCGCGCCTCGATGCGTTTGCCACCATGCCAATCGCCGAGGGCCAGGTAGTCCAGGCGCGCGCGCGCCGCGCGGTCCGGCGCGATCGGGTTGGTCGCGTCAACCATGGACTCGGCCAGGATGCCTTGCACGCTGCCATGGGCCAGGCCCAGGCGCAGCCAGCCCGCCGGTGTTTCAGCCGCGTCGAACCAGGCTGTGCTGTCGCCGTAAGTGTGGCGCTGGCTCAGCGGCGCCGGCAAGATGGCGGTGCGGCAGGCTTCCAGCAGCAGGGGCTCGGGCCGCAGGGCCAGATGCACATGGGCCGGCACGGCGCCCAGGCGCTGCGCGCGCGTCCACACACTCTCGGCCAGAGCCGCATCGTGGTTGCCCGAGATCAGCACCCAAGGCCCGCTGAAACCGGCCATGGCATTGAACATGCGGCGTATCGTGCGCTCGGACACCGTCTGCGCATCGAAGACATCGCCGGCCACCAACACCGCATCGACCTCGTACGTGCGAGCCAGCGCAGCCAGCCGCTCCACCGCCGCCAGGCGCGCCTCGGCCAGGGGCAAGGCATCCTCGGGATCGAAGCTGCTGAACAAGCGGCCGATTTGCCAATCGGCGGTGTGCAGGAATCTGGGCATGGGTCGGAGGTTTGAAAAGAAAGGGAACGCTCAGCCAGCCAGCAGGTCCAGCAAGCCACTGGCCCGCCGGGTGCGCTGGCGCAGGGCCTGGTGGAAGGTCTGGGCCTGAGGGCTGACCAGGGTGAAGAACTTGCGGGCGCGGGTGATGCCGGTGTAGACCAACTCGCGGCTCAGATGGCTGCCACCTTGCTCGGGCAACACCAGCACCGTGTGCTCGAACTCGGAGCCCTGGGATTTGTGCACCGTCATCGCAAACGCCGTCTCCACATCGTTGAGCCGGCTCACGCCCACCGAGCGTAGCTGCGGGCCGTCGAGAAAATAGGCACGCAGCGGAATCAGGCCCTGGGCATCGAGCAGCTTGTGCGGCTTGAGCGCGATGCCGATGTCGCCGTTGAACACGCCGACGCTGGGGTCGTTGCGCGTGACCATGAGGGGCCGGCCCTCGTACCACTCGCCGCGCCGGCTGAGCAGGCCCGCCTCGGCCAGGGCCCGCTCCACCGCCAGATTGAGCCCCTCGGTGCCCCAGGCGCCGGCACGCACGGAGCAGAGCAGGCGAAAGCGCTCGAACTCGCCCAGCACCCGCCGCGCCCAGTCCTCAAAGGCCAGCAGGCCCGCTTCCGCCGGAGGGCGCTGGCGCAAGGCCTGCAAATACGAGGCATAACCACCCGGCGCACCGGGCCGCCCCTGCAGGGCCAGGCGCAAGACATGGTCTGGATCGGGCGCGGGCAGCTGCAGCAAGGCCTGACCTTCAGCAGATGCCAGCAAAGTCTGGGCCGCTGCCACATCGCCGCGGTTGACCGCCAGCGCCAGCTGGCCAATCGGACCACCAAAACGACGGCTCTCGCGCAGCATCACCGTGGCCTGGGCCAGGGCTTGGGGCTGATCGGCCTGCAGATACTCGGCAGGCAAGACCTGACCCGTCGCCGCCTCAGCAAAAGCCGCAGTGGCCGCGCTGTAGCCACCACGCTCGGCCTCGCGGCACAGGTCGCCCAGCACCGCGCCAGCCTCCACCGAGGCGAGCTGGTCCTTGTCGCCCAGCAGGATCAGGCGCGCGCCGGGCGGCAGGGCCTCCAGCAAGGCCGCCATCATTTCCAGATGGACCATGGATGCCTCGTCCACGATCAGCACATCCAGCGCCAGCGGGTGGGCCGCATCGGCGCGGAAGGCGCGTGTGTCGGGCCGTGCGCCGAGCAAGGCATGCAGGGTGCGCGCGGGGCCAATGTGAGAGGCCAGCTCGCGCAGATCAAAGTCGGGCGCCAGCGCCTCGGCCAGGCCTTGCAGAGCCGATTCGATGGACTGCTTGAGCCGCGCCGCGGCCTTGCCCGTGGGCGCGGCCAGGGCCACGCGCAGGGTCCGCCGCTGCGGATGCACCGCGAACAAGAGGGCCAGCAGGCGCGCGGCCGTGTAGGTCTTGCCCGTACCCGGGCCGCCGGTGATGACGGCCAGGCGGCTGCGCAAGGCCACGGCACAGGCCAGCTGCTGCCAGTCCAGGCCCGCGGCCGGTGTGGGGAACAAGCGCCCCAGCCAGGCTCGCAGCGCAGATGTATCGACCGGCTCGGCCGCACCCACCCGCTCCAGCACCTGGCTAGCCACACGCTGCTCGTACTGCCAGTAACGGCGCAAATACAGGCGCTGGCCTTGCAGCACCAGCGGGGCGTGGCTGTCGGGCGCGCCGGGCTGCCAGACCAGGGGGCTGGCCGCCAAGCGCTGCGTCCACTCGGCCGGCGTCGCTGGCAGGCTCAACTCGGCCAAACGCTGCGCCGGCTCGGCGCCCCAGCCCAGCAGATCGGGCGCGTCCTCGCAGAGCTGGGCCAGAGGCAGGCAGGCATGGCCGCACCCTTCCAGATGGCTGAGCAAGGCCACGGCCAGCAGCACGGCCGCATCGGCCTGCGGGTCCAGCTCGTGCATGAAGCCGGCCAGGGCCGCGTCCAGGCGGCGCAGCCATTGCTGCTGCACCCAGGTCTTTAATTCCTGCTGCAGCGCGGAGGGCGTGATCGGGTCCATATTCATGCCTCTTCTTCTTTTTCTTCCTGGTGCTGCACGTCGATCAAATCCTCCAGCCCCTCCAACAGTGCCAGCGGTGGCCGCACCCAGAGGCAGCCGGCCTCGGGCCCGTCCATGCCGCGCATGAAGAGATAGAGCGCGCCGCCCAGGTGCTGGGCCGGGTCGTAGTGCTCGCCCAGGCGCTGGCGCAGCAGGCGGTGCAGGGCCAGCAGGTAGAGGGCGGCCTGCACGTCATAACGGTGTTCGGCCATGGCGGCTTCCAGGGCCTCATGGTCGTAATCGGCATCGCGCTCGCCCAGGGCATTGGACTTGTAGTCCAGCACCCAGAAGCGCCCGCCCTGCTCGAACACCAAGTCGGCAAAGCCCATCATCAAGCCCTGCAGCGCCCGCTCCGGCAGGGCCGGGCGCGGCCGGCCGCTGAGCAGATGCTGGCGGCAGAGTGCGTCGATGGCCTGTGAGCTCAAGCCACTGCTGGGGAACCAGAACTCCATTTCCGGCAGCAGCGCGTCCAGGCGCGCGAGCGAGGCGCCCTCGCTCAGCGGCGGCAGCGGCGTTTGCAGCAGACGGCTCAGCCAGCCCAAGACCTCGTCCGACCAGTTGCCCCAGCCCTGGCGCTCGCAGCGCGCCCGCAGCTGGGCTTGCAGGGCCGGGGACTCGGCCAGGGCAAAGCCCTCACCGGCCAGCCATTCCAGCTGGTCGTGCAGGAAATTGCCAGCAAAGGCGCCGCG
>JAIXSD010000454.1 GCA_027484885.1 Rubrivivax sp. | reverse complement strand
GGTGGCGTACACCTCGTTGAGCGAGATCAGGCCCTTGCGCTGGGCTTCGGGCACATAGGCCGGCATGTCCATCAGGCGCAGCGCCGTGTTCTGGCTCAGCAGGCGATCCAGCGCCACCAACTGCACACGTGCCACCGAGGCCGGCACGTTCAGCGGGCCGCCACGTTCCCATTCGTTGTAATCCACAGTCAGCGTGGACAGGAACTCGGGCTTGAACTTGAAGCTGTCGGCGCTGAACAGGCCGCTGGCCAGGAACTGCAAGGCCTCGCGCTGCTTGGCTGGCTCCACCGGCTTGAAGCTGGCACGGCCGGTGCTGCCGGGCAGGTCGCGCAGGGCGTGCATACCGCCCACGTACTTGCCCACCAGTTCGGCGGCACGGCCGAGCTGGTTGAAGCCGCTCATCAGCGCGCGACGTTGGCGCAGCGGGTCGTCACCAGCTTCGGGCTTGCGGTCCTGCACGCGGGCCCACAGCTCCTTGGACAGCTTCAGGCGCTTCTTGTAATAAGCCAGCGGGTCATCGCCCAGGTCGAAGCGGTTGGCCAGCGGGTCCATGCCGTCGTAGGGGCCGAAGCCGCCGGCATCGGCGTCATCGGCATAGGCCAGGGCCGGCTCGGTGCTGCGGCTGGCGATCTTGGCCAGCTCGGCGGCTTCGTTCTCGACGCTGATGGGCTTGTAGGCGTACTCGATGGCCCAGTAGTCGTAGGCGCCCAGGGTGGTGTTGTTGAAGGTGGTGGGTGCCTCGCCTTTGAGTGCCAGGTTGTAGGCGTTGTAATCCATCACCGAGCCAGAGATACCGTTGGCATCGGTGTAGGCCTTGTCGGCCAGCTGATTCTGGGTGACGGTGGTCGAGGCCTTGAAGTTGTGCTTCAGGCCCAGGGTGTGACCCACCTCATGCATGATGGTGTCCTTGATGACCGCGGCCACAAAGGCCTCGGCCTCGGGGCTGTCAGGCGCGATGTCGCCGCGCGCTTCCAGCACATCGAGCGCAAAGTTCATCTCGGACGCTGCCTCGTGGGCGTAAGTGCACAGCGCCTCATGGGCGCCGTGGCGATGGCCGGGCAAGGCCGCCAGCGGCTGAGCAGCCGGGCTCATGCCCACGTCTTCCACGATCATGCGGCGCGAGCCGCGCGAGAACACATCGCTCATGCCGATGTCGGCATCAAGGATTTCACCGCTGCGCGGGTCGGCATGGCTGGGGCCGATGGCAAAACCCACGTCGGAACCGACGAACCAGCGGATGGACGCGTGGCCCGCATCCATATTGTCCCAATCGGCGTCGTCAGGCTGCTGCTTGGCGACCACGGCATTCTTGAAGCCGATCTTCTCGAAGGCCTTGTTCCACTCAACGATGCCTGCCTCAACCGCAGGGCGGTATTTGGCCGGGATGTTCTTGTCCATCCAGTAGGTGATGGGCTGCACCGGCTCGCTCAGCGCGGCGTTCGGGTCCTTCTTCTCCAGGCGCCAGCGCTTGATGTAATGCACACGGGCATTGGCCTTCTTGTCGTCACCGAGATCGGTGAAGGACTCCATGAAATGGCCGAGACGTGGATCGCTCAGGCGCGGGCGCAGCGGCGTTTCCGGCAGGGCCGCGAAGCTGTAGACGAAGCTGACGAACAGGCTGCGCGGATCGGGCGTGGCCTGCGGCGGCGTGGGCATGGGCACCGGGCTCGGGGTCAGCGGCGGGGCCGGAATGCGCGGGGTGGAGAAGTGCATGCGCGCAGTCAGCGTGCTCAGCTTCGCATCGGCGCGGCTGGCTTCGATGAAGGAGTTGGCACGGTCCGGGGCGAATGGCAGGCGGTAAGCGCCTTCCAAGCGAGTGGACAGGCCCGGGATGTCGCCGAGGAACATGCTCGCGTCGACCAGCACCGATTTGCGCTCAGGGTGCTCGGCGCTGGCCACCGTGCCGGAGGCCAGCAAGCTGGGCGAGAAGGCCTGGGCCACGGCGGCCTTGCCGCCGCCTTCGCCACGGAAGGCGGTGTTCAAAGCCACCAGCTGGATCTGGTTGCCGATGCGGCGCCATTCGACCATCTGGTCCATGCCCATCTGGCTGGCGTAGAGGCCGCGCTCACCGATGGCATTGGCCACATTGACGGTGAACAGGAAGGGCTTGCCGATCTTGTCCTTGGGCAGCTCCAGCCAGGCTTTCTCATCCTTGCGCCAGATCGGGAACAGACCATCCTGCACCTTGGCGTCCTTGATGATGTCGGCGAAGGGCTTGGGCGCCGTCGGGTCGGCCGGCGGGCGGGCGCCGCCCGCAGGGGCAGGCGCGCCTGAGGCTGCAGGCGCTGCGGCGGCGCCGGGGGCCGCCGGGCTCGGCGCTGCGGCAGGCGCGGCCGCCGAGGCACTGCTGCTGGCGCTGGGCGCCGTGGTGGCGCAAGCGCTGAGGACCGCCACCGCAGCGGCCAGGGTGGACAGTTTCAGCAGCGAAGCCGCGCGGGCGCGGTTCTTTGCCGCATTCGAGAAAGACTGGGCGTCTTGATTCGGGAGGGTGGACATGCAACAAATCCTTGGCACAGAGGCACAACGAACAGGGGAATCGGGTGTCGCGCGGCAGGGGAGCGGGAGGCAGCGGTTGGAGTGAACGC
>JAIXSD010000226.1 GCA_027484885.1 Rubrivivax sp. | reverse complement strand
TTGAGCAGCTCCAGGGTGATGTGGATGTAGGGCTTGGAGATCAGCTCGCCGATCACCTCGATGACGATGGCCTGCTGCTGCGCCACCAGGGGCAGGGCCAGCAGCAGGGCGGTCAGGAACTGGCTGGACACATCGCCGCGCACCTGCACCGGGGCGCTGAAGTCGAGCGACGAGGGGCCGCTCAGGCGCAGCGGCGGGTAGCCTTCCTGGCCCAGACATTCGATCTGGCAGCCGCGCGCGCGCAGGGCGTCGACCAGGTCGCCGATCGGGCGCTCATGCATGCGGGCCACGCCGCTCAGCTCGAAGCTGCCGCCTTGGGTGGCGGCCAGCAGGGCCAGGGCGGCTGTCAGGGGCCGCATGGCGGTGCCGGCATTGCCGAGGAAGAGCTGGGCGGCGTCGACCTTCAGCTGACCACCGATGCCGGTGACCTGCAGCACGCCGTGGTCCGAGGTTTCCAGGCGGCAGCCCAGGGCCTTGAGTGAATCGAGCATGACGGCGGTGTCGTCGCTGTCCAGCAGGTCGTGGACCTCAGTCGTGCCCTCGGACAGGCCGGCCAGCAGCAGAACGCGGTTGGAGATGCTTTTGGAGCCCGGCAGGCGCACGGTGCCGGCGGCGCTGCGCAGCGGCGGCAGGTCAAGGAAAGGAATCTTGTACATGGCAGACGAAAAAACAAAGGAGCCGGCCGCGGGTTGGGCCGGCGAATGCGTTCACTTGGGCGCGCGCGGCGCGGCCAGCTGCCACTGGCTGCGGGCATCCGAAATCAGGCGGATGCGGGCTTCCAGGGCGGCGGCGTCGTCATTCTTGAGCAGGGCTTCCAGCGCGTCGAGCGCCTGACGGAAACGCTGCGACTGCACCAGCACCTCGGCCTTGTTGGCCATGAGGATGTCGCGCCAGACCGTGGGTTCGCTGGCGGCGATGCGGGTGAAATCGCGGAAGCCTGGGCCCGCCAGGCTGAGGTAGTCGCGGCCGGCCGGTTGGGCCGCCACCGACTGGAAAAAAGCGAAGGCCAGCAGATGCGGCAGATGGCTGACGGCGGCAAAAGCCGCGTCATGGTTCTGCGGCGTCATCTTGAGCACTTGTGCGCCCAGGGCTGACCAGACATCGGTGGCTTTTTGTACCAGGGCCGGTCGGGTCTGGGGCAGCGGCGTCAGGATGACCTGGCAGTCCTGGTAAAGATTGGCGTCCGCGTTCTGCACACCGCCCGATTCCTTGCCGGTGATCGGGTGGGCTGGCACGAAGGAGTCGATGTGCTTGCCCAGGGCCTGCTGCGCCGCGCTGACCACATCGCATTTGGTCGAGCCCACGTCCATCAGCAAGACCTTGGGGCTGATCAGATGGCGGATGGCCTTGAGCGTGGTCTCGGTGGCCGAGACCGGCACGGCCAGCAACACAATGTCGGCGCCCGAAACGGCCAGCAAGGCCGATTCGGCCACCTGGTCGATCACGCCCAGGCGCTTGGCCATCTCGGTGGTGGAAGGTGACTTGCTGTAGCCCACCACATGCTTGACCAGGCCGGCCTTTTTCATGGCCAGGGCAAAGGAGCCGCCCATCAGGCCGCAGCCGATCACGCCGAGTTGGTTGAACATGGGTGCTGGCTCCCTCAGGCTTTCAAGGGGTAGGCGCCGATGACCTTGAAGAAGGCGCAGGACTCGCGCAGCTCGGTCAGGGCTGCGGCCACATGGGGTTCGGACGGGTGGCCGTCCAGGTCGATGTAGAAGTAGTAGTCCCACTGGCCGGTGCGGGCCGGGCGCGATTCCAGGCGGGTCATCGACACGCCATGGGTCTTCAGCGGCACCAGCAGGTCGTGCATGGCGCCAGGGCGGTTGGGCACCGAGACGATCAGGCTGGTGCAGTCACGGCCGGTGGCCGGCGGCGTGGCCATGGTCTGCGGCAGGGTGATGACAGCAAAGCGGGTGCGGTTGTAAGCCTCGTCCTGTACCGCATGCGCCACGATGTGCAGGCCAAACAGGGTGGAGGCGCGCTCGCTGGCGATGGCGGCATAGGCCGGATTGGTGGCCGCGAGGCGGGCGCCTTCTGCATTGCTGGAGACGGCGCGGCGCTCGGCGTTGGGCAGGTGCTTGTTCAGCCAGTTCTGGCACTGGGCCAGGGCTTGCGGGTGGGCCAGCACAGCCTCGATATCCTGCAGGCTGTTGTCCTTGCGCAGCAGGTTGTGGCGGATCAGCAGGCTGACCTCGCCGACCACATGGGTGGGGGTGTGCAGGAACAGGTCCAACGAGCGGGTGACCACGCCCTCGGTCATGTTCTCCACGCCGACCACGCCGTACTGGGCGCTGCCCGAGGCAGTGGCGTGGAAGACTTCGTCAAAACTGTTGCAGTAGATCAGGTCGGCCGCACCGCCGAAATACTCGATCGCGGCTTGTTCGCAGAAGGTGCCAAACGGCCCTAGCACGGCCACGCGCTGGGGGGATTCCAGGGCCAGGCAGGCCGACATGATCTCGCGCCAGATGGCGCTGACATGCTCGTCTTTCAGCGGGCCGCGATTGGCCTGGCGGATCTTCTCGATCACCTGCGCCACGCGGTCCGGGCGGAAAAAGGGCGAGCCTTCACGGCGCTTGACCTCACCGACCTGCTCGGCCACGCGGGCGCGGCGGTTCAGCAGGTCCAGCAATTGCTGGTCCAGCGCGTCGATCTGCTGACGCAGGGTGCCCAGTTCGGGCAGCGGGGTGCTGCCGTCGGTATCAGCCATATTGAGCCTCGAAATCCTTCAGGTAAGCCACCAGGGCTTGCACGCCCTCCAGGGGCATGGCGTTGTAGATCGATGCCCGCATGCCGCCCACAGACTTGTGGCCCTTGAGTTGCAGCAGGTTTCGCGCCTTCGCACCGTTCAGGAAGGATTCGTTCAGCTGCGGCGTGTCGTACGCGCCGCGCAGGTAAAACGGGACATTCATGCGCGAGCGGCAATCGGCCGCCACGCGGTTCTCGAACACGCCGGAGCCATCCAGTGCGGCGTAGAGCAGGGCGGCTTTTTCGATATTGCGCTGCTCGATGGCGGCCACGCCGCTCAGCTCGCCGTGGCGGAAGGCTTTCAGCCACTGGAACACCAGGCCGGCCACATAGATGCCAAAGGTCGGCGGCGTGTTGTACATGGAGTTCGCCTCGGCCACGGTCTTGTAGTCAAAAGCCGAGGGGCAGATGGCCATGGCGTGACCCAGCAGGTCTTCGCGCACGAACACCAAGGTCAGGCCGGCCGGGCCGATGTTTTTTTGCGCCCCGGCAAAGGCCAGGCCCACGCGCGACCAGTCGATGGCGCGCGAAAGCACATGGGAGGAGCAATCGACCACCAGCGGCGCCTCGCTGCCGAGCGCACGCAGATCGGGCAGCTCGTGGAACTCCAGTCCGTCGATCGTTTCGTTGGAGCAGATGTGCACATAGGCCGCATCACGGCGCAGCTGCCAGCTGCTGGGCGAGGGCAGGCTGCGGAAGCCGCCCGGGCTGCTGTCGGCAGCAATCTGCACATCGGCATAACGCCGTGCTTCCTGGGCGCTTTTCTTGGACCAGGAGCCGCTGACCACCACATCCACCTTGCCCAGGCCCTGGCGACCCGCCAGATTCATGGGCACGATGGCGTTTTCGGCCAGGCCACCGCCCTGCATGAACAGGATCCGGAAATGGCCGGGGACTTGCAGCAGCTCGCGCAGATCGCGCTCTGCAGTCTCGGCGATCTCGGTGAACTCGCGGCCGCGATGGCTCATCTCCATCACGCTCATGCCGGAGCCGTGCCAATCCAACATCTCGGCAGCCACGTGCTGCAGCACGGCTTCGGGCAGGGCGGCCGGGCCGGCGGAAAAATTGAACGGGCGGGAGCTCATCGGATCGGGCCTGGTCGGGTCACATCGAATCTGGGGCGACGAGGGCAAAGCTGTGCTGCCCCTATCGTCGTTCCTCAGGGCGGTGCGCTGCTGACGAAGAGCCGCGCGACACATCCGCCCTTGAGGACTTTTGGCTTGCTGGCTTCGGTTTACTTCTTGGGCGCCGGCGTGGCCGGGGCCGAAGCGGGCTTGGCCGGAATGCCCAGCTGTTTGGCCACGCTTTGCTGCAGAACCTTGTAGCGGGTGTCCAGCGTGTTGCCGGTGTCGGCCATCAGCTTTTCGGTCAGCGCCTTTTGCATTTCGCCGCCCATTTGGCTGAACTTCTTGTTCACCGGCGATTCCAGCCAGGCCAGCAACTGCTTGAGTTCATCTTCCGTGAAGCGTTCGTCGAGCATGGTGCCGATGGTGCTGGGGGCCAGCTTGATGGCGCGGTCACGCAGCATCGGGCCGTTCTCCTCGGCAAACTTCTTGACTTCGGCTTCGATGGACTTGGCGGTCGCTTCGCGCTTTTCGGGCGGCAGTTGCTGCAGCGCGGCACCCGCGCCTTGCATCAGATTGCCCAGCGGGCCTTGCAGCACCGCACGCGACAGGTTCTCAATGCCGGGTTGCTGCACCTGCAGCAGCTTGGCGATCAGCTCTTTCTTGGCGGGCGACGAGGCCGCCGCCGGAGCGCTTTGCGCTTGGCTCAGGCTGGCGCCGACGAGCAGGGTGGCTGCAGCAGCCACGGCCTGGATGGCCTTCAGGGCCTTGATGGACTTGGAGTTCAAGCTTATTCCTTGGTGGAGTCGTCGCTGGCGGCGGCGTCGTCGGCGCCGGTGGAGTCGCCGTCTTCGGGGTTGGAGCTGGCTTCGGTGTTGCTGTTGTCAACCGCATCGTTTTCCACGATGCGCTGCAAGCCGGAGAGCTTGCTGCCGTCGTCCAGGGCAATCAGGGTCACGCCTTGCGTGGCGCGGCCCAGTTCACGGATCTCCGACACCCGGGTGCGCACCAGTACGCCGCGGTCGGTGATCAGCATGATTTCGTCGTCCGGGCGCACCAGGGTGGCGGCCACCACGCGGCCATTGCGCTCGCTTTGCTGGATCGCGATCATGCCCTTGGTGCCGCGGCCATGGCGGGTGTACTCGACGATGGCCGTGCGCTTGCCGTAGCCGTTTTCGGTGGCGGTCAGCACGCTTTGGTTTTCGTCTTCGGCCACCAGCATGGCGATCAGGCGCTGCTCGGGTTCCAGCATCATGCCGCGTACGCCGCGGGCGGTGCGGCCCATCGGGCGCACATCGTCTTCGTCAAAACGCACGGCCTTGCCGCCATCGCTGAACAGCATCACATCGTGCTTGCCGTCGGTCAGCGCGGCGCCGATCAGGTGGTCGCCTTCGTCCAGGTCCACGGCGATGATGCCGGCCTTGCGCGGGTTGCTGAAGTCTTTCAGCGAGGTCTTCTTGACCGTGCCCATGGCGGTGGCCATGAAGATGAAGTGATCTTCAGGGAAGACGCGGAACTCACCGGTCAGCGGCAGCACGACGGTGATTTTCTCGTCCTGCTGCAGCGGGAACATATTGACGATCGGCTTGCCGCGCGAGGCGCGCGAGCCTTGCGGCACTTCCCAGACCTTGAGCCAGTAGACGCGGCCGCGGTTGCTGAAGCACAGGATCCAGTCGTGGGTGTTGGCGATGAAGAGCTGGTCGATCCAGTCGTCATCCTTGGTCTGCGTGGCCTGCTTGCCGCGACCGCCGCGTTTTTGGGCGCGGTATTCGCTCAGCGCCTGGCTCTTGATGTAGCCGGTGTGCGAGAGCGTCACCACCATGTCGGTGGGTGTGATCAGGTCTTCGGTGCCCAGTTCCTGGGCGTTGTGCTCGATGGTGCTGCGGCGCGCGCCGACCTTGGTCTGGCCGAACTCTTGGCGAACCTGCACCAGCTCTTCACTGATGATGGCGGTGACACGGGCGGGCTTGGCCAGGATGTCCAGCAGATCGGCGATCTGGGCCATCACGTCCTTGTACTCGCCGACGATCTTGTCCTGCTCGAGGCCGGTCAGGCGCTGCAGACGCATCTGCAGAATTTCGCCGGCCTGGTCGTCCGACAGGCGGTAGAGGCCGTCTTCCTGCATGCCGAACATGGCCGGCAAGCCCTCGGGGCGGAAGGCGTTGCGGCCGCCGGGCGTGTCGCCCTCGGCGCGCGACAGCATCTCGCGCACCAGGGACGAATCCCAGCTCTTCGCCATCAGCGCTGCCTTGGCGACGGGCGGCGTCGGCGAGGTCTTGATGGTCTCGATGAACTCATCGATATTGGCCAGAGCCACGGCCAGGCCTTCCAGCACATGGCCGCGCTCGCGCGCCTTGCGCAGGCTGAAGATGGTGCGGCGGGTGACGACTTCGCGGCGGTGCTCCAGAAAGACTGTGATCAGGTCCTTCAGATTGCACAGCTTGGGCTGACCATCGATCAGCGCCACCATATTCATGCCGAAGGTATCTTGCAGCTGCGTCTGCTTATACAGATTGTTCAGCACCACCTCGGGCACTTCACCGCGCTTGAGCTCGATCACCACGCGCATGCCGGACTTGTCGCTCTCGTCCTGGATGTGGCTGATGCCTTCGATCTTCTTCTCGTGCACCAGCTCGGCAATGCGTTCGAGCAGGGTCTTTTTGTTAACTTGATACGGGATCTCGTCAACGATGATGGCCTGGCGGTTGCCGCGGTCGATGTCCTCGAAGTGGACCTTGGCGCGCATCACCACCTTGCCGCGGCCGGTGCGGTAACCATCGCGCGCGCCGGACAGGCCGTAGATGATGCCGGCGGTCGGGAAGTCGGGCGCCGGGATGATCTCCATCAACTCGTCGATGGTCGCTTCCGGGTTCTTCAGCGTGTGCAGGCAGGCGTCCACCACCTCGTTGAGGTTGTGCGGCGGGATATTGGTGGCCATGCCCACCGCAATACCGGTCGAACCATTGACCAGCAAATTGGGAATGCGGTTGGGCAGAACCAGGGGTTCTTTTTCTGAGCCGTCGTAGTTGGGCCCGAAATCGACGGTTTCCTTGTCGATATCGGCCAGCATTTCGTGGGCGATTTTGTCCAGGCGGATTTCGGTGTATCGCATGGCCGCGGCGTTGTCGCCGTCCACCGAACCGAAATTGCCCTGGCCATCGACCAGCATATGGCGCATGGAAAAGTCCTGCGCCAAACGGACGATGGTGTCGTACACCGCGGTGTCGCCGTGCGGGTGATATTTACCGATCACATCGCCAACGATACGGGCCGACTTCTTGTAAGGCCGGTTCCAATCGTTGTTGAGTTCGTGCATGGCGAACAGCACGCGCCGGTGCACGGGCTTGAGGCCGTCCCGGGCATCGGGCAGGGCGCGCCCCACGATCACGCTCATTGCGTAATCGAGATATGAACGCCGCATCTCCTCTTCGAGGCTGATCGGCAATGTTTCCTTGGCGAACTGGGTCATGCGCTTGTGCTTGGCTCCATGTTTGAGATGGGCCTGCATCGTTGAGGACAGAAGCTGCCGATTCTAAAGGCCTGCGGCTGTAGCACCTTTGCAACATTCGTCACTGACACGGCATAGGAGGCCGCCACAATACGGCGCTATCGGTGCCCTATGGCACAATCGATGAGTCCCTAGGAGAAACCCGTATCAGGGTATCTTTGAGGTTTTTGTTCAAGTACTGGGCACTCGCAGTGCAACTGCGGCATTCCTTGAGAGGAGAATTCATGAAGAAATTGAACCGCGTGGCATCGCTCTTCGCCGTCGCCGCTTTCGCTGCGTCTGGCGCAATGGCGCAGACCGTCGACAACTGGCGCGCCACCGATGGCACCGTGTGGAAGAACGGTAGCAACGAACACTGCTGGCGCGATGCCAACTGGACCCCGGCCACTGCTGCCAAGGAATGCGACGGCGCACTGAAGCCCGCCCCCAAGGCCGAACCGGCTCCCGCTCCCAAGGCTGCTGACCCTGTGGTCGCTCCCCCGGCACCGAAGCCGGTCGTGGTGCCGCCGAAGCCGGTCAGCGAAAAGGTGACCTACGCTGCTGACGCCTTCTTCGACTTTGACAAGGCTGTGCTGAAGCCCGAAGCCAAGGCCAAGCTGGACGACCTGTACAGCAAGACCAACGGCGTGAACCTGGAAGTCATCATCGCCGTCGGCCACACCGACTCGGTGGGTTCGGATGCCTACAATCAGAAGCTGTCGGTGGCTCGTGCTGAAGCCGTCAAGGCCTATCTGGTGAGCAAGGGCGCTGAAAAGAACCGCGTCTACACCGAAGGCAAGGGCGAGAAGTCGCCTGTGGCTGACAACAAGACTGCCGAAGGCCGCGCCAAGAACCGTCGCGTGGAAATCGAAGTCGTCGGTACCCGCAACAAGTAAGTCCTGAGTTGGGCGCCCTCGGCGCCCTCTCAAATCAACCCCGCAATGCTTCGGCAGACGCGGGGTTTTTTTATGCCGAATGGGTTTGTGCCTGCCACGCTGTCGGTATTTCTTTGTTGCTACCATCTGCGCCATGATCAATGCTGACCCTCAAGAGCTCGCCAAGTTTGGCGACCTCGCCCACCACTGGTGGGACACTGAAAGTGAATTCAAACCGCTTCACCAAATCAACCCGCTGCGACTGGATTGGATTGCCTCCTATTGCCCGCTGGCGGGCAAGCAGGTGCTTGATGTGGGTTGCGGCGGCGGCATCCTGACCGATTCCATGGCGCGTCGGGGCGCCAAGGCGCTGGGCATCGATCTCGCGACCAAGGCTCTCAAAGTGGCCCAGTTGCATGCCATGGAGGCGGGCACCGAGGGTGTGGACTACCGCGAGATCGCAGTAGAAGCGCTGGCCCTGGAGCGGCCTGCAAGCTTCGATGCGGTGACCTGCATGGAAATGCTGGA
>JAIXSD010000558.1 GCA_027484885.1 Rubrivivax sp. | reverse complement strand
TGGTCGATGCGCGGCCGCACCGCCGCATGGTGAATCGGCAGCAGCACCGGCACCTGAGCCAGCGAGGCCGGGAAGTTGGCCGAGGCCTGCTCGAACCAGACCTCGGGCGCATACCAGGCCAGGGGCGAGGCGCCGAGCGAATGGCTGTAGACCTTGAGGCTGGGGTTGGGCGGCGCCGGCCGGTCGGCCAGCACCACATCAAGGCGGTGCAGGGCCAGGTCGCTGAGCAGGCCTTCGAACTGATCCTCATGGCAATAGAGGCGCAAATTCGGCGCGCTGGTCACCGGCATCAAGAGCCGGCGCACGGCCAGCTTGGGCAGACCGTCCGAGATGCCCACCGCCAGCCGGAGCACCGGCGCGCTGGCGGCATCGCGCACCACGTCTTCCAGCTGCTCGCCGAGCTGAAAGATGGCATCGGCCTGGCGCAGTGCCGCCTGACCGGCCTCGGTCAGCGCCACGCCACGGCCGGCCGGTTTGAGCAAGGCGTGGCCGAGGCTGCGCTCCAGCTCGCGCACCTGGCTGCTGACCGTTTGCACGGCCATGCCCAGGCGCTCGGCGCCACGTGACATGCCGCCTTCCTTGGCCACCACCCAGAAGTAATACAGATGTTTGTAGCTGAAACCAAGGCTCATGGGCGCGCTCCGACTGGCATGCAATCACTTCTGTTTTTTGTGAACAACTCTGCCGCATTGTCTGCTTTTTAAGAAAACACGCGAGCCCTAGTCTGCGAGCTCCTTGTCCCCAAACCGGAGGTCTGCCATGCAAGTGCACTTTGAATCCCGTGATCCCGAGGGCGCGCAGCTGCGCGAGCTGGTCATCGAGCGCCTGCGTTTCGCCTTGCGCCGGGTGGATCTGCACCCGGCCAGCGCGCACATCAGCCTGAGCGACACCAACGGCCCGCGCGGCGGCGTTGACAAGCGCTGCACCCTGTCCTTGAACACGCAGGGCGCCGGGCATCTGGTGATCCACGCCTGCGCCACCTCCTGGCGCGCCAGCTTCGAGCTGGCCCTGGCCCGGCTGGCCCGCAACCTGGTGCGCGCCTGGCAGCGCCAGCGCAGCCACCCGCGCAGCAACGGCAAGCGCCAGCTGCCCGTGCCGTCGCTGGATTGAACGCGCGCCGGGCCACGGCCCGCCACCCGTCGAAACCTCAAGCTCTCCCAGCCCTTCACAGCCAACCCTCTCAAGGAGCCCTCACCATGCGCAGCTACCCACGCAACAGCCCCGAAGCAGCCGCCCGCATCCTGTCGCTGGCGGCCTTGTCCGATGGCCATCTTTCTCGCGTCGAAATCGACACCATCGCCGGCATCGGCGCCTGCGAGCAACTCGGGCTGAGCCGGGAGCGCATGGAGGAGGTGCTGCACGGCTTCTGCGAAGACCTGCTGGAGGCGGAACGCATGAGCTGGGCCGAAGTCTGCCGGCTCGATGCCAAGACCCTCGGGCAGTTGATGGCGGAGGTCGACGACCCCGCACTTCGCCGCAAGCTGCTCGGCCTGTGCGTGGCCGTGGTCGAGGCCGATCAGATGATTGCCGACGGCGAGGCCCTGGTGCTGCTGGCCGCGGCAGAACACTGGGGCCTGCACGAACCCCCGGTGCCGCTCGAGCGCGAGGCCGCGCACTGAGCTGCGCACGGCGGCGACAGGTCCGAGGTCTGCTCCCGGCACCCGCTTACTTCGTTTTTTTCTGAGCAATTCTATTGAATCCTCTTCTTTTTAAAGATGGATTCTTTGCCTAAGCTCAAGGCTCCTACACCACTGCCTGTCTTCAGGAGGTACGCCATGGAAACCACCCACACCCCCTCGTCCACCGCGCTGCGCGAGCTGCCCCTCGTGGCGCAGGGCGCCGGCGCCGCCGACGCGCGCGGTCTGGAGGCCGCGCGCACCAAGGTGCTGCGCAACACCTACGCTTTGCTGGCCATGACGCTGCTGTTCAGCGCCGGCGTGGCCGCCACCAGCGCCAGCCTGCAGCTGCCCGGCCCGGGCCTGCTGCTCAGCCTGGGCCTGAGCTTCGGCCTGCTGTTTGCGGTGCACAAGCTGCAGAACAGCGCCTGGGCGCTGCTGGCGGTGTTCGCCTTGACCGGCTTCCTCGGCTACTCGCTCGGCCCGGTGCTGAACCGCACCCTGGCGCTGGAAGGCGGCGGGCAGATCGTCGCCCTGGCCCTGGCCAGCACCGGCGCGAGCTTCCTGGCCGTGTCGGCCTGGGTGCTGGGCAGCAAGCGCGACCTGTCCTTCATGGGCGGCTTTTTGATGGCCGGCATGGTCGTGGCCTTGCTGGCCGGCCTGGCAGCCGTGTTCTTCGAGCTGCCGGCGCTGAGCCTGGCCGTGTCGGGCATGGTGGCCCTGCTGTCCATCGGCCTGCTGATGTTCGAGACCAGCCGCATCGTCAACGGCGGTGAAACCAACTACGTGCTGGCCACGGTCAGCCTCTTCGTCTCGCTGTTCAACCTCTTCAGCGCGCTGCTGAGCCTGTTCGGCTTCGGCAGCTCGCAAGAGTGAGGCATGACTCGCCGGACCACGAGCACAACCGCCCCAGCCCCTCACCTCTTTTTGCACTGAAAGACACACGACATGACTGAGATCGCCATCGGCATCGCCCTGCTGGCCACCGCCGTGCTCTACGCCGCCGCACACGAGTACTTCTCGGACAACCGGCGCGATGCCAAGCTGCTGGCGAGCTTGGGCGGCGGCGGCGCGCTGGCCAGCCTGAGCCTGGCCCTGCTGTGAGCGCGCCGCCCTGGCGCACGGCGATGCGCCTGCGGCGTGCTGCGGCCCGGGTACCGAGCGCAGGCCTGTCCCTGCAGGAGCTGGCAGCCCTGCAGGGCTCTGCCGCTCAAGGCTCTCTGCTTTTGTTGCTGGCCGCGCCCTGCCTGCTGCCGGTGCCCGGCGTGGGCACGGTGCTGGGCCTGGGCTTGCTGACCCTGGCCGCCCTGCTCTGGCGTGGCGAATCGGCTGCACTGAGCCTGCCGGCGCGTGTGGCCGGGCTCAATTTGCCGCAGCTCTGGGCTGCGCGCGTGCTGCAACTGCTGTCGCGCTGCCATGGCGCTGCCCAAGGCCTGCTGCGCGAGCGCCTGCCCCAGCTGACGCCCGCCAGCCATGAGCGGGCGCCGCGCTGGCTGGCGGCCAAGGTCGGCCTGATGGCGCTGCTGATCGTGCTGCCGATTCCTTTCGGCAATGTGCTGCCGGCCCTGGCCTTGATGCTGGCCGGCCTGGCCCTCGCCGCCCGCGACGGCCTGGTGCTGCTGATCTCCCTGCTGATGGCCGGCCTGGCCACCGCCTTCGGCCTGGCCGTGAGCGTGCTGGGCTGGGTCTGGGGCAGCCAGGCGCTCAGCTGGGTCTGGGAGCAATTGCCCGGCAGCTGGCCGGGCTGAGCGACGCCACCGATCTGCGCGCGTACTCCGCAGCCCCTCTCTCCCCACAACAGCAACTACAAACACCAAGAAAGCCACAGCCACGCATGCAGAGCTTCCTCGACCCCGCCATCCTGTTTTTCGTCTTCGGGCTGTTCGCCGGCGCGATCAAGTCCAATCTCGAAATCCCGCCGCAGATCTCGCGCTTTCTGTCGCTTTATCTGCTGATGGCCCTGGGGCTCAAAGGCGGTTTTGCCCTGGCCAAATCGGGCCTGACGGCGGAGGTCAGCGTCAGCCTGGGCCTGGCCCTGCTGCTGGCGGTGCTGGTGCCGGCCATGGGCTATCTGCTGCTGCGCCGCCGGCTTTCGGGCTTTGATGCCGCGGCCATTGCGGCGACTTATGGCTCGGTCAGTGCGGTCACCTTCATCACCGCCGTCCAGCACCTGGACAGCCAGGGCATCGCCTTCGGCGGGCATATGGCTGCGGCCATGGCGCTGATGGAATCCCCGGCCATCATCATGGCCGTGCTGCTGGCCAATCTGGTGCGGCGCAAGCAAGGGGCGGGCGCGAGTTCGCCCGGGCCGCTGTCCAAGGTACTGCACGAGGCCTTGACCGACGGTGCCCAGCTGCTGCTGATCGGCGCCATGCTGGTGGGCCTGATGACCGGTGCGGCGGGCGAGGCGGCGATGAAGCCCTTCGCCGGCGACCTGTTCAAGGGCATGCTGGCCTTCTTCCTTCTGGACATGGGCTTGCTGGCCGCGCGTCATATGGGTGGCCTGCGCCAGCAGCCGCCGCTACTGATCGTCTACGCCCTCGGTGCGCCGCTGGTGCATGCGGGCATCGCCCTGGGCCTGAGCGCCCTGTGCGGCCTGAGCGCCGGCAACGCCGGCCTGCTGATGGTGCTGGCGGCCAGCGCGTCCTACATCGCCGTCCCGGCGGTGCTGCGCCATGCCATCCCCGAGGCCAACCCGGGCCTCTACTTCGGCATGTCGCTGGGGCTGACCTTCCCCTTCAACATCCTGTTCGGCATTCCGCTGTACACAGGCCTGGCCCAGCGAGTGCTGGGCTGAAGGCGATCACAAGAACCGTTCGAGCAACTTGCGCGAATGACGGTCCAGGGCGAAGCGGTCCTGGATCAGGAACTGCAGGCCGTGGCTGCTGGCGATCAGCAGGCGGCCTTCGCCGAGGCGGCGGATTTCTTCTTCGGTGCGCAGGATGAAGCTGGCCTCGCCGCGGTCGGTCTCCACCGTCCACTGGCTGGGCGTGGAGAAGGTGGACACGCTCTTCAAGCGTGTCACGCGCGGCATGAAGTCGCGGCTGGCCAGCTCGGCCTCCAGCAACTCACGCTCGGCCTGCGGCAGGGCCGAGAGACGGTCAATCCAGGCCAGCTCGTGGCCATCCGCGCCGACCAGGGACAGGCCCTCGTCGGGCGCCGAGATCGGGTGCGCACGCACCGGCACCACGCCCTCGTGCCGCGTGCCTGCTGCATCGGTCAGGGTCAGGCGGCCAAAGCTGTCGCGTTCGAGTTTCTGGTACTTGGTTTCGGGGCTGCTGCTCATGGCTCAGGCTCCTGCAGTGTGGGCGGACAGATTGGGCGGGATCATCGACATCTCGTCGGCCCCATCCACGCGGCGCGCCTGCGCCTCGTACAGCCGCCAGTAGGCGCCCTTTTTCTCCATCAGCTCGTCATGCGGGCCGACCTCGACCACCTGGCCGCGGTCCATCACCACCAGACGGTCGGCCTTGCGAAGCGTCGACAGGCGGTGGGCAATGGCAATCGTCGTGCGGCCTTGCACCAGGTTGTCCAGGGCCTTCTGAATCTCTTTCTCGGTCTCGGTGTCCACCGAGGAAGTGGCTTCGTCGAGGATCAGGATGCGCGGGTCGATCAGCAGGGCGCGGGCGATCGAGATGCGCTGACGTTCGCCGCCACTCAAGCCCTGACCCCGCTCGCCCACCAGGGAGTCATAGCCCTGGGGCAGGCGCAGGATGAACTCGTGGGCATGGGCGGCACGGGCAGCGGCCACGATCTCCTCGCGCGTCGCATCGGGCTTGCCGTAGGCGATGTTCTCGGCAATGGTGCCGAAGAACAGGAAGGGCTCTTGCAGCACCAGGCCGATGTGGCGGCGGAAATCGGCCACAGCGATGCGGCGCAGGTCGACGCCGTCGACGCGGATGCCGCCTTCGGTCACGTCGTAAAAGCGGCAGATCAGGTTGACCAAGGTGCTCTTGCCCGAGCCCGAGTGGCCGACCAGGCCGATCATCTCGCCCGGCTTGATCTCCAGGCTCAGGCCCCGGATGACGGCGCGGTTGCCGTAGCGGAAGCCGATGTCCTGGATCTGGATCGCACCCGTCACACGCTGCAGCGGCACCGGGTTGGCCGGGTCCGGCACGTTCGACTGGTGGTCCAGGATGTCGAAGATGCGCTTGGCGCCAGCAGCCGCTTTCTGCGTCACCGAGACGATGCGGCTCATGGAATCCATGCGGCCGTAGAAGCGGCCGATGTAAGCCAGGAAGGAGGTCAGCACACCGACGGTGATGCTGCCACCGGCCACCAAAAAGATGCCGAAGGCCCAGACCACCAGCAAGCCCATTTCGGTCAGCAGGGACACCGTGGGGCCGAACAGGCTCCAGGTCTTGTTGAGCCGGTCATTGACCTTGAGGTTGTTCTGGTTGGCGTCCTTGAAGCGGGCGGCCTCGCGCTTTTCCTGGGCAAAGGCCTTGACCACGCGGATGCCGGGGATGGTGTCGGCCAGCACGCTGGTGACCTCGCCCCAGACCCGGTCGATCTTCTCGAAGCCGGTGCGCAGGCGGTCGCGCACCAGGTGGATCATCCAGGCGATGAAGGGCAAGGGCAGCAAGGTCGCCACCGCCAGCGCCGGGCTGATGGACACCATCATCACCGTGATCATCACCAGCATCAGCACATCGGTGATGAAGTCCAGCGCATGCAAAGACAGAAAGACGCTGATGCGGTCGGTTTCCGAGCCGATGCGGCTCATCAGGTCGCCGGTGCGCTTGTTGCCGAAATACTCGAGCGACAGGCTCAGCAGATGCTCAAAGGTGGCGGTGCGCAGGTCGGCGGCAATGCGCTCGGAGGCCAGGGCCAGGATGTAGGTCTTGGCCCAGCCCAGCAGCCAGGACACCAGGCCGGCGCCGAACAGGCCGCTCAGGTAGAAAGCCACCAGCCAGGGGTCGATCTTGTGGCCTTGCTGGAAGGGGATCAGCACCTCGTCCATCAGCGGCTGGTACAGATACGGGCCTACCAGGGTGGCGGCCGTGGAACCCAGCATCAGCAGAAAACCGGCCAGCAGCTGGCCTTGGTAAGGCTTGGCGAAGCGGCTCAGGCGCAAGAGCACCCAGGTGCTGGGCGGCGTATGCAGCTCGCGGGCGCAGGTGGGGCATTCTTCGCTGGCATCCTCACTGCGGGGCGGCAGCGGCGCCTGGCAGCTGGGGCAGAACTCCAGCTCCTCCACCTCGGTCTTGGGCGGCTCGTCGCGCTTTTCAAACGCCTCCTGCCAGCGCTGCGCCTGCAGATTGATCTGCAGGGTGAAGCGCCACTGGGCCAGCCGGCCGCCGGCGTCCACCAAATCGAGGCTGCCGACACCGGCATGGTCGTGGATGCGCATGGCCAGATCCGGGCGCAGCGCCCATTCCGCCCAGCTCCGCTGCGCCGGGTCGTACGCCATCAGGCGCTCGGAAGTCAGGACCAGCAGACCGCGCGCAAAGTGCATGCGGGCGTCCAGGTCAACCTCCAGCTGGGCTTTGACGTTCTCTCCGGGACGCAGTCGCGCGAGCATGGCGGCCCACTCCGGGTGCTGCAGCGCGGGCTGAGAAGAGGAATCGGGGTGAGCGTGATCGTGCATTGTTGTTGGAGCCCGGGGCTGTGCCCGGGGAAAAATGCGGAAGAAGCCCCGGGCCAAAGCTGGATTCTCTCTCACTCAAGCAGCCAGACTGTGGCCGCACCCGGGCGTTGCCCCGAGGAAACGCGCCAGCCCCGCTTCCGGCTGACCGCCGCCCGCTGAGCGCACAATTGCGGCCTGCCGCACACTGCTGCATATCTGCCCCGACAAAAGCATTCGGCCCTGACCCGGCCCGCCATCCATGAGCAAGACCCGCAAAGACGACATCCAGCTGCTGCGCATCAACTACCTGCGTGGCCCGAATATGTGGACCTACCGCCCGGTGCTGGAAGTCTGGCTCGATCTGGGTGAGCTGGAAGAGTTCCCCAGCAATCTGCTGGAAGGCTTCACCCCGCGCCTGACCGCCGCCCTGCCGGCCCTGGTCGAGCACCACTGCGGCGTGGGCGAGCGCGGCGGCTTCTTGCAGCGCCTGGAAGAAGGCACCTGGTGCGGCCACATCCTGGAGCACATCGTCATCGAGCTGCTCAATCTGGCCGGCATGCCCACCGGTTTCGGCCAGACCCGCTCGACCAGCCAGCGCGGCGTCTACCGCATGGTGTTCCGAGCCCGTGACGAAAAAGTCGCCCGCAGCGCCCTGGCCGAAGGCCATGCCCTGCTGATGGCCACCATCAACGACGAGCCCTTCGACGTCAACGCCGCCGTCGCGCGCATTCGCGACGAGCTGGATGACTCCTACCTCGGCCCCTCGACGGCCGCCATCGTCGCCGCCGCCACCGACCGCCGCATCCCGCACATCCGCTTGAACGAAGGCAATCTGGTGCAGCTGGGCCATGGCGCCCGCCAGCGCCGCATCTGGACGGCCGAGACCGACATGACCAGCGCGATCGCCGAAGGCATCGCCAGCGACAAGGACCTGACCAAGAACCTGCTCAAGGCCGTGGGCGTGCCCGTGCCCGAGGGCCAGGCGGTCAAGACCCCGGCCGAGGCCTGGGAAGTGGCCCAAGACCTGGGCCTGCCCGTGGTCGTCAAGCCCAGCGACGGCAACCATGGCCGTGGCGTGACCCTGGACCTGCAAACCCAGGCCGATGTCGAAGCCGCCTTCAAGGTGGCCGACGAAGAAGGCTCCGAGGTGCTGGTCGAGCGCTACATCCGCGGCAACGAGCACCGCATCCTGGTCGTCGGCGGCCGGGTGGTGGCCGCCGCGCGCGGTGAGGCCGCCTGGATCACCGGCGACGGCCAGCA
>JAIXSD010000254.1 GCA_027484885.1 Rubrivivax sp. | reverse complement strand
GTTGATGACGATGTGCACCGTGCCGCCGGTGCCGTAGCCGCGGGTCTGGGCCATGCACAGGGTTTCCTGCACCACGCCCTGGCCACCGAAGGCGGCGTCACCGTGCACCAGCACGGGCAGCACCTGGCTGCCATCCTTGTCGCCGCGGCGCTCTTGGCGCGCACGCACGCTGCCTTCAACCACCGGGTTGACGATTTCCAGGTGCGAGGGATTGAAGGACAGCGACAGGTGAACCGGGCCGCCCTTGGTGCTGACGTCGGAGCTGAAGCCTTGGTGGTACTTCACGTCACCGGCTGGCAGGTCTTCAGCGGCCTTGTGCTCGAACTCGGCGAACAGGTCGGCCGGCATCTTGCCCAGGGTGTTGACAAGCACGTTCAAACGGCCGCGGTGGGCCATGCCGATCACGATCTCTTGCACGCCGCGTTGGCCGGCGCGCTGGATCAGCTCGTCCATGGCGGCGATGAAGCTCTCACCACCTTCCAGCGAGAAGCGCTTCTGGCCGACGTACTTGGTGTGCAGATAGCGCTCCAGGCCTTCGGCTGCAGTCAGGCGGTCGAGGATGTGGCGCTTTTCTTCGGCGGTGAAGGTGGGCTTGCCGCGGGCCTTCTCCAGGCGCTCTTGCCACCAGCGCTTTTCGCCGGGGTCGGTGCAGTGCATGAACTCGGAACCGACCGAGCTGCAGTAGGTTTCGCGCAGGGCCTGGACGATTTGACGCAAGGTCATCGTCTCGCCACCAAAGTAGGTGTTGGAGGCCGAGAAGCTGATGTCCATATCGGACTCGGTCAGGTCGTAGAAGGCCGGATCGAGTTCAGGAATCTTGGGGCGCTCGGCGCGCTTGAGCGGGTCCAGCTCGGCCCAGCGGTTGCCGAGGAAGCGGTAGGCGGCGATCAGGCTCTGCACATGCACTTGCTTGTGCGCCACAGCCAGATCGGCGCTGGAAGCCTTGGCGGCAAAGGCATTGGCCTTGGCACGCTGAGCAAAGGATTCGATCACCGGCGCATGCGGGACATCGCGTCCTTCGCCGCCATCGGTGGCGGGCACATGCTGAAGCGCGTCAAAGTACGCACGCCAGTTGTCGGGCACGGAACCCGGGTTGTCGAGGTAGGCCTCGTACATCTCTTCGACATAGGGCGCATTGCCCCCGAACAGGTATGAATTGGACCTGTATTGCTGCATCATCTTCGCTCACCTCTAGCCCCGGCTTCCAGGGATTTGGCTGGTTGATAAACCTTCCGCGACACGGCTCGACCGGTTGGCGGATTGCGACCCACCTTCGCTGTTGCCAGGAAAAGGGACGGGAAGGACCTAAAGTCTCAAGGGCGCGACTTTAACACCCTTGCTTTCCTTCCACCCCCGAATTACGCGGGAGTTACCGCAGCCGCCAGGCTCGCAGACCTTCGGCTGTATCGGCCAGCCCACGCGGAAGTTGAGGCTTTGTGCACGGATTTCGCTGCCATGCTGCACGGGGCTTTGCCGCCCCCGCACGCATCCGACACCCGCTTACCCTGACCAACACACGGCAACGCGTCGCCGGCAAACGTTTGCGAATCGTTCTCGATTGGCGCTAGACTCAAGCCCGCGCGCCGCGGCCCCGCGATTGAATGGCACGGCGTCGGGACAAAGTTCAGGAGATCCCATGCAAGTTCGCGTCGTTGACTACCGGGCGGCCGATGCGGCCGAAGCCTTCACCCGTTCCCTGCACGAAACCGGTTTCGGCGTGCTGGTCAACCACCCCATCCAGCAAACGCTGGTCGAGAAGATCTACGCCGACTGGCTGGCTTTCTTCAACACCGAAGAGAAACACCAGTTCACCTTCTCCAAGGAAAAGCAGGACGGCTACTTCTCCACCGAAATCTCCGAGACGGCCAAAGGCGCCAGCCAGAAGGACATCAAGGAGTATTTCCACATCTACCCCTGGGGCCGCGTGCCGGTTTCGCTGAAGGCCGATGCGGACAGCTACTACGCCCAGGCCAACAACCTGGCACAGGAACTGCTGGGCTGGGTCGAGCGCTTCACGCCGCCCGAGATTGCCCAGCACTACAGCCAGCCGCTGTCGCAGATGATCCAGGACAGCCAGCAAACCCTGCTGCGCGTGCTGCGCTACCCGCCGCTGACCGGCCACGAGCCGGCCGGCTCGCTCCGCGCCGCGGCCCATGGCGACATCAATCTACTGACCATCCTGCCCGCAGCGAACGAGCCCGGCCTGCAGGTGCAGGACATGAACGGCAACTGGATCGATGTGCCCTGCGACTTCGGCATGCTGATCATCAACATCGGCGACATGCTGCAAGAGGCCTCGCGCGGCTACTACCCCTCGACCCAGC
Organism: Rubrivivax sp.; assembly: GCA_027484885.1. Taxonomy (GTDB): domain Bacteria; phylum Pseudomonadota; class Gammaproteobacteria; order Burkholderiales; family Burkholderiaceae_C; genus Paucibacter_A. The sequence continues at coordinate 2,668 of JAIXSD010000254.1, read as the reverse complement.
ACCGCGTGGTCAACCCCACCGGCGACGGCGCCAAGAAGAGCCGCATCTCCCTGCCCCTGTTCCTGCACCCGCGCAACGAAGTGGTGCTGAGCGAGCGCTACACCGCCCACAGCTATCTGCAGGAGCGCTTGCGCGAGCTCGGCGTCAAGACCTGAGCTTGGCGCGGCATGGCGCCACAATCGCGCCATGCCCGGCCCCACCATCATCGAGATCCACCCCGAAGCGCCGCCCAAACCAGCGCTGGGGCAGCCCTGCAATGGCTGCGGCCTGTGCTGTCTGAGCGAGCCCTGCCCCGTCGGCATGCTGATCAGCCGACGTCGTGTGGGGCGCTGTGACGCGCTGCGCTGGTGCGCTGAAACCCGGCGCTATGTCTGCGGCATGCTGAGCACCCCCTGGCGCCATCTGGGCGCTGTTCGCCCCTGGGCGCAGCAAGCGACCAGTCGCCGCAACCGGGTCTTGGCCCGGCTGTGCCGGCGCTGGATTGCTGCCGGCATCGGTTGCGACGCCGATCTCGAAGCGCAAGCTGCCCCGGCATCCGGGCAAGCCACTACGAAGAAGCCCGAACAGCAAAGCTAGCATGCGCGCTGAAACCGGCCTGGCGCCATCCCGCGTCGGCCGTGCTTGAAACTCGACAGGAGTATTCCTTGAAGCACGCACGCAAGCCCCTGATCCAGCGCAGCACCACCGCGCTGTTCGGCAGTTCTGCCCTGACCCTGGCCCTGGCCTTCAGCGGCCTGATGAGCCCACACAGCGGCGCCCAGGCCGCACCGCTGCGCTGGGCGGCCCAGAATGACATCCAGACCCTGGACCCGCATTCGCAGAACCACTCGACCACCACCAACATCACCGGTTATGCCTACGAAGGCCTGACCCGCTACAACGAGAAGTTCCAGCCCGAACCCTCGCTGGCCAGCAAATGGACGCAGATCAGCCCCACGCAAGTGCGCTTCGAGCTGCGCCGTGGCGTGAAGTTCCATGACGGCACGCCCTTCACCGCCGACGACGTGGTGTTCTCTTTCGCCCGCATCCGTCAGCCCCAGGCGAACATGCAAATCTTCGTCAGCGGCATCAAGGAAGTGAAAAAGATCGACGAGCACACCGTTGATCTGCTGCTCGACGGCCCCAACCCGGTGCTGCTGCGCAACCTGACCAACTTCCGCATCATGAGCAAGGCCTGGGCGGAGAAGAACAAATCGGTCAATCCGCAGGACTACAAGGCCAAGGAAGACACCTTTGCCTCGCGCAATGCCATGGGCACCGGCCCCTATCGCATCACCGCCTGGCAGCCCGATCAGCGCATCAGCATGGTGGCCAACAAGGACTGGTGGGACACCAACAAGGGCAATGTCACCGAGATCACCTACCTGCCGATCAAGAGCGACGCCACCCGCGTGGCCGCCCTGCTCTCCGGCGATGTGGATCTGCTGACCGACCTGCCCACGCAAGACGTGGCCAAGCTCAAGGCCGACCCCAAGCTCAAGGTGCTGGACGGCCCCGAGAACCGCACCATCTTCTTTGCCATGGACGAAGGCAGCGACGAGCTGCGTGGCTCCAACATCAAGGGTAAGAACCCCTTCAAGGACCGCCGCGTGCGCGAGGCCCTGAACCTGGCCATCGACCGCGAAGCGATCCGCCGCAGCCTGATGCGCGGCCTGTCGGTGCCGGCTGCCATCATGGTGGCGCCCGGTGTCAACGGCCATACGACGGACATCGACCAGCCCCTCAAGGCCGATGTGGACAAAGCCAAGAAGCTGCTCGCCGAAGCCGGCTATGCCGATGGCTTTGAGGTGCCGCTGAATTGCCCGAATGATCGCTACGTCAACGACGAAGAAATCTGCCAGGCCGCCGTGGCCATGTGGGCCAAGATCGGCATCAAGGCCAAGCTCAGCGCCCAACCCATGTCCCAGCACTCCGTGCTGCTGCAAAAGCTGGAATCGCCCTTCTACCTCTACGGCTGGGGCGTGCCGACCTTTGACGGCCAGTACACGCTGCAAGACATCGTCCACACCAAGACCTCGGGCGTGGACGGCAAGGGCAACTACTCGCGCGTCAGCGATGCCAAGATCGACCAGCTGGTCACCGCCATGAAGACCGAGAACGACGTCGCCAAGCGCAACAGCCTGATCCGCGAAGCGCTCTTGCGGGTGCGCGATGAGCACCTCTTCATCCCCATTCATCACCAGGTTCGCCCCTGGGCCATGCGCAGCACTGTCGACACCCTGCACCGCGCAGACGACAAGCCCGAGGCGCGTTTCACGACGCTCAAGTAAAGCGCAAACCGCGCGCCGCTGCCCGACCAGCCACCCTTCGGGGTGGCTTTTTTATGGCCGGAAGATTCTGTGGTGGGGTCTGCAATTCCCCTCATAGGGAAGGGCCTATTCCGAGCGCAAGATCGTGCCATTCGCACATTCTTGGAGTTCACCGTGCACGCAAGCCCCCAGCCCCAGGCCCAGACCCATAACGGAGTCACCAGCGCCAAACCCGCCCCCACCCCGATCTACAAATCACTCTACGCCCAGGTCATCACCGCCATCGTCATCGGCGTTCTGCTGGGCCACTTCTACCCCGAGAGCGGCGCGGCGATGAAACCGCTGGGAGACGGCTTCATCAAGCTGATCAAGATGATCATCGCGCCCATCATCTTCTGCACCGTGGTGGTGGGCATCGC
>JAIXSD010000245.1 GCA_027484885.1 Rubrivivax sp. | reverse complement strand
GTGCGTTTCTGCGATGCCTTCAACATCCCGGTGATCACCTTCGTCGATGTGCCCGGCTTCATGCCCGGCACCAGCCAGGAGTACGGCGGCATCATCAAGCATGGCGCCAAGCTGCTGTATGCCTATGCCGAGTGCACGGTGCCCAAGGTGACCGTCATCACGCGCAAGGCCTACGGCGGCGCCTACGATGTGATGGCCTCCAAGCACCTGCGCGGCGACGTCAACTTCGCTTGGCCTAACGCCGAAATCGCGGTGATGGGCGCCAAGGGTGCGGTCGAGATCATCTTCCGCGAAGACAAGGGCGACCCGGAGAAACTGGCCGCCAAGGAAGCCGAATACAAGGCCCGCTTCGCCAACCCCTTTGTCGCCGGCGCGCGGGGCTTTATCGACGATGTGATCCAGCCGCATGAGACCCGCAAGCGTATTTGCCGCTCCCTGGTCATGCTCAAGGACAAGAAGCTGGACAACCCCTGGCGCAAGCACGGGAACATTCCGCTGTGAATTTCGCCAAGGCGCTCGTGGTCTGGGCCGGGCAGTTGCTGGTCTGCGGCAGCGCGCACGCTGCTTTGCCTGCAGCGGACTGCGTGGCGAGCCACGCGCAAGCCCATGCCGAGGCAGCATCACAGCCTGCTTCGGCGCCAGAAGCCGCCTCGGCCCAGCAGCAATTCGCGGCCTGCGCCTTGCAGCGCTACGGCGCAGCGGCCGCCAGCCGCGTGGAGGCCTGTGGCAACGATCTGGCCAGCTTGCCGGTGATCCTGCTCTACCGCGTCGATGGCCTGTCGCGCAGCCAGGCCCTGGCCGATCTGCAGCGCGAAGGTGCGCTCAGCGATGGCAGCGAGTACGCCCAGCGCGCGCCGGCCATGCTGAGCTTTGCCTACCAGGGTGCCGCAGCGGCCAAGGGGCAGGGCGCTGCCTGGATCGAGCGCCGCGTCGTCGAATGGACCGATCTCTGCCTGGCTGGGCGCCTGCGTTTCTCGAACCCGCGCTGAAGCCGGCCGAACCAATTTATTGATGGGGACAAGACATCATGTTTGAAAAAATTCTGATCGCGAACCGGGGGGAGATCGCCTGCCGGGTCATCAAGACCGCCCGCAAGATGGGCATCAAGACCGTGGCCGTCTACTCCGAGGCCGACAAGGACGCGCGCCATGTGGAGCTGGCCGATGAGGCCGTGCTGCTGGGCCCGGCGCCCAGCCGTGAGTCCTATCTGGTGGCCGAAAAAATCATTGCGGCGGCCAAGCAGACCGGCGCCCAGGCCATCCACCCCGGCTACGGTTTTCTGAGCGAGAACGAAGAGTTCGCGCGCCGGGTCGAGGAAGAGGGCATCGCCTTTATCGGACCCAAGCATGGCTCCATCGCCGCCATGGGCGACAAGATCGCCTCCAAGAAGCTGGCCAATGCGGCCCAGGTCAACACCATCCCGGGCCACAACGAGCCCATCCTCTCGCCCGAAGAGGCGGTCAAGATCGCCCAAGGCATCGGCTATCCGGTGATGATCAAGGCCAGCGCGGGCGGTGGCGGCAAGGGCTTGCGCGTGGCCTTCAATGACAAGGAATGTTTCGAGGGCTTCAGCAGCTGCCGCAATGAGGCGCGCAACAGCTTTGGAGACGACCGCGTTTTCATGGAGAAGTTCGTCGAGGAGCCGCGCCACATCGAGATCCAGGTGCTGGGCGACAGCCAGGGCAACACGCTCTATCTGTGGGAGCGTGAATGCTCGATCCAGCGCCGCCACCAGAAGGTGATCGAAGAAGCGCCGTCGCCCTTCATCAGCGAAGCCACCCGCAAGGCCATGGGCGAACAGGCCGTGGCCTTGGCCAGGGCCGTGAACTACCAGAGCGCGGGCACGGTGGAGTTCGTGGTCGGCAAGGACCAGAGCTTTTACTTCCTGGAGATGAACACCCGCCTGCAGGTGGAGCACCCGGTGACCGAGTGCATCACCGGCCTGGACCTGGTCGAGCAGATGATCCGCGTGGCCGCCGGCGAGCCGCTGACGCTGAAGCAAGAGGACATCAAGCGCGAAGGCTGGGCCATCGAGTGCCGCATCAATGCGGAAGACCCTTTCCGCAATTTCTTGCCCTCCACCGGCCGCCTGGTCAAGTACCAGCCCCCGCAGGCGAACTTGGAGCAGGGCACGCTGACCCTTCAGGGTGAGAGTTATGCCGCTGAGAATTTTGGCGGAGTCCGGGTCGACACTGGCGTCTACGAAGGCGGCGAGATCCCGATGTTCTACGACTCGATGATCGCCAAGCTCATCGTCCACGGCCGCGACCGGGCCGATGCCATCGCCAAGATGCGCGAAGCCTTGAATGGCTTTGTCATCCGCGGCATCTCCAGCAACATCCCCTTCCAGTCGGCCCTGTTGGCGCATGAGGATTTCAAGTCCGGCAACTTCAACACCGGCTTCATCGCCCAGCACTACGGTGGCGGCTTCCGCGCCGAGGATGTGCCGCACAGCGATCCGCTGTTCCTGGTCGCCCTGGCCGGCTTCATCCGCCGCAAAGCGCGCGAACGAGAGGCCGGCATCAGCGGCCAGCTGCCAGGCCATGAGGTGCGCATCGAGCATGACTATGTAGCCCTGGTGTCCGAGGGCACGGCCGGTCAGCAAGCGCGCCACGCCCTGCACATCTCCGAGTTCGTCGGCCATTTGGGCGAGGCCCTGGTGCGCGTCGGTGAAGGCGCCGCGGCCAAGAGCTACCGCATCGTCTGCAACTCGCGCCTGAACGACATCCGC
>JAIXSD010000633.1 GCA_027484885.1 Rubrivivax sp. | reverse complement strand
GATGTGCTGCTCAACGGCCAGCCGGCCCGGCTCTCGCCCGGCACGCGCGTCTACGGCCCCAACAATCTGCTGCAGCAACCGGCCAGCCTGGCCGGCCAGAAGCTGACCGTGCACTACACCGTGGCGCCCGATGGCCAGCTGCTCGATGTCTGGGTGCTGAACCCGGTGGAGCTGGCCAACAAGACCTGGCCCCGCACGCCGCTGGAAGCCGCCAGCTGGGCTTTTGAGCCCGGTACCCAAAGCTGGCTCAAGCGCTGAAGCTGCGCTTGCCCACGCCTCTTTCCATTGTTTGATCTGGCTGGCCTGAACGGGCCGGCCACCCCATTTTTTCTGCGAGCCACCGCCATGAGCAGCCACGACGACACCGCCACTCCGCCCAGCAAGAAAGTCTTCATCAAGACCTTTGGCTGCCAGATGAACGAATACGACTCGGGCAAGATGGCCGATGTGCTGGGCGCCGCCCAGGGCTACGAGAAGACCGACGATGTCGAGCAGGCCGACCTGATCCTCTTCAACACCTGCTCGGTGCGCGAGAAGGCGCAGGAGAAGGTGTTCAGCGACCTGGGCCGCGTCAAGCACCTGAAGGAAAAAGGTGTGCTGATCGGTGTGGGCGGCTGCGTCGCCTCGCAGGAAGGCGCCGCCATCATCGAGCGCGCACCCTATGTGGACGTGGTCTTCGGCCCGCAGACCCTGCACCGCCTGCCCGCGATGCTGGCCGCCCGCCGCGAAGAGCGCCGGCCTCAGGTGGACATCACCTTCCCCGAGATCGAGAAGTTCGACCACCTGCCGCCGGCCAAGGTCGAGGGCGCCTCGGCTTTTGTCTCCATCATGGAAGGCTGCTCCAAGTACTGCAGCTACTGCGTCGTGCCCTACACCCGCGGCGAAGAGGTCTCGCGCCCCTTTGACGATGTGCTGACCGAGATTGCCGGCCTGGCCGACCAGGGCGTGGTTGAGTTCAATCTGCTGGGCCAGAACGTCAATGCCTACCGCGGCAAGATGGGTGACACGGGCGAATACGCCGACCTGGCCCTGCTGCTGGAGTACGCCTCTGAGATCCCCGGCATCGAGCGCCTGCGCTTCACCACCAGCCACCCGAACGAGTTCAGCCAGCGCCTGATCGAGGCCTACGGCAAGGTGCCGCAGCTGGTCAACCACCTGCACCTGCCGGTCCAGCATGGCAGCGACCGCATCCTGATGGCCATGAAGCGCGGCTACACCGCCCTCGAGTTCAAGAGCACGATCAAGAAGCTGCGTGCCATCCGCCCGGACATCCGCATCGCCAGTGATTTCATCGTCGGCTTCCCCGGCGAGACCGAAGAAGACCATGCCAAGCTGATGAAGCTGGTGCATGACATCGGCTTTGATGCGTCCTTCAGCTTCATCTTCAGCCCGCGCCCCGGCACGCCGGCCGCGGCCCTGGAGGACACCACGCCTTACGAGGTGAAGGTCAAGCGCCTGCAGGAGCTGCAAGCGGTGATCGAAGCCAACACCCTGGCCATCAGCGAAACCATGGTCGGCACGACCCAGCGCATCCTGGTCACCGGCAATGCGCGCAAGGACGCCAGCGAGCTGATGGGCCGCACCGAGTGCAACCGCATCGTCAACTTCAAGGGTCAGCCGCGCCTGATGAACCAGCTGGTCGATGTGCGCATCACCCAGGCCTTCGCGCACTCGCTGCGCGCCGAGGTGCTGACCGCGGAGACCGTCAGCGCCCCGGCCTGAAGCTCAGGATGCACTGCGGCAGGCTGATGCCCAAAAGCATCAGCCCATAGCCCAGCATCTTGCCGTCCCGGCCCAGCAGCAGCAGGGCCAGGATCAGGCCCGCGCTACCGCCCCAGCCACCCCAGACCGCCAGGCGCCGCCAGGCCAGGGCCTTGAGCTCGCGCCGCCACAGCAACTTGGCGCCACCCGCCATCAGGGCGGCAACGGCCCAGGCGGGCAGGAAGAAATTGCTCAGGTGCCAGAAGGCGTCCAGGACGTTCAAGGTGACGGGGCTCGGGTGGACGGTGCAGCCGGGATCGGCAAGAGGCACTCGGTCGTTGATCGGCTGGGTTTTCGCTGTGTTTCTCGGCAGGCTTGATGCATATCAAGCTTTTCCGGCCCGCGCATGGCCTTACTGCGACCGGGCACGTGCCGAGTCAATTTTATAATCCGCCCATGACGGTCTTCGCCCTCGGTCTGAACCACAACTCCGCGCCCCTGGATTTGCGCGGACGTTTTGCATTCTCGCTGGACCAGCTTGCGCCAACCGTGCTGAACGTTCGCGAGCAGCTCAGCCGCGGCGGCCTCGCCAGCAAGGCGCCGGCCGAGGCCACCCTGCTGTCCACCTGCAACCGCACCGAGCTCTACATCGCCGGCTCCCCCGCTGGCGTGCAGCCGGCGGTCGACTGGCTGGCCCAGGTCGGCGGTGTCAGCCCGGCCGCTCTGATGGACCATGCCTATGTGCGCGAGGGCAGCGCTGCGGCGCGCCATGCCTTCCGCGTCGCCAGCGGGCTCGACTCCATGGTGCTGGGCGAGCCGCAAATCCTCGGCCAGATGAAGCAGGCGGTGCGTGAAGCCACAGACGCCGGCACGGTCGGCACCACCTTGCACCAGCTCTTCCAGCGCAGCTTCTCGGTGGCCAAGGAGGTGCGCAGCTCAACCGAAATCGGCGCCCACTCCATCAGCATGGCGGCCGCCTCGGTGCGCCTGGCCGGCCAGCTGTTTGAAGATCTGAGCAAAATCCGCGTGCTCTTCGTCGGCGCGGGCGAAATGATCGAGCTGGTGGCCACCCATTTCGCCGCCAAGACGCCGCTGCACATGGCCGTGGCCAACCGCACGCTGGAGCGCGGCGAAAAGCTGGCCACCCGCCTGGGCGCCGAGGCCGTGCGCCTGGCCGACCTGCCCCAGCGCCTGCATGAATTCGACGCGGTGATCTCCTGCACCGCCAGCAGCCTGCCCCTGATCGGCCTCGGTGCCGTCGAGCGGGCGCTGAAGGCGCGCCGTCACCGCCCCATGTTCATGGTCGACCTGGCCGTGCCGCGCGACATTGAGCCCGAAGTCGCGCAGCTCGACGATGTCTACCTCTACACCGTGGACGAACTCGCCACCCTGGTGCAGTCGGCTGGTGAAAAGCGCCAGGCCGCGGTTGAGCAGGCCGAGGCCATCATCGAAACCGGCGTGCAGAGCTTTGTGCACTGGCTGGGCCAGCGCCACACCGTGCCCCTGATTCAGGCCCTCAATGCCCAGGCCGAAGACTGGCGCGAGCATGAGATGAGCCGTGCGCGCAAGTTGCTGGCCAAGGGCGCCGATGTCGACGAAGTGATGGAAGCCCTGGCCCGCGGCCTGACGCAAAAAATGCTGCACGGCGCCCTGGCCGAGCTGCACAGCGTCGACGGCGAGCAGCGCCTGCAGCTGGCGCAAACTGTCTCGCGCCTGTTCCTGCGCAACAGCGCCCGCAGCCCGGAAAAATCGGCCTCCGAACATTAGCGGCCACGCAGGTTTCGCCCCTGCCCCGTGGGTCTTGAGCCCACCTCCGCTTGTTCTGATTGCCGATTGTTCTCCCCCCATGAAAGACTCCCTGCGCCAGCAGTTCGACCGCCTTGCCTTCCGCCTCAGCGAGCTCGATTCGCTGCTGGCCGACGGCTCCCTGGCCGCCGACATGAAGCGTTACCGCGCCCTGACCAAGGAGCAGGCCGAGGCCGCCGAGCTGGTCGGCCAGTACCGCCAGTACCTGCAGCGCGAGGCCGACCTGAGCGAGGCCCGCAGCCTGCTGCAAGACCCCGAGATGGCCGAGATGGCCCGCGAGGAAATTGCTGCCGCCGAGGCCGACATCACGCGCCTGCATGAGTCCCTGCAACTGGCCCTGCTGCCGCGCGACCCCGATGACGAGCGCCCGGCTTTTCTGGAAATCCGCGCCGGCACCGGTGGCGACGAGTCGGCCCTGTTCGCCGGCGACCTGGCGCGCATGTACCTGCGCTATGCCGAGCGCCAGGGCTGGCGCAGCGAGATCCTCTCGGCCAACGAATCCGACCTGGGCGGCTACAAGGAGCTGGTGGTGCGCATCGAGGGTGATCGGGTCTATGGCCGGCTCAAGTTCGAATCGGGCGGCCACCGCGTGCAGCGCGTGCCGGCGACCGAATCACAGGGCCGCATCCACACGAGCGCCTGCACCGTGGCCGTGATGCCCGAGCCCGACGAGGCCGAGGAAGTGACGCTGAACCCAGCCGAGCTGCGCATCGACACCTTCCGCGCCAGCGGCGCCGGTGGCCAGCACGTCAACAAGACCGACTCGGCCATCCGCATCACCCACCTGCCCACCGGCCTGGTGGCCGAATGCCAGGATGACCGCAGCCAGCACCGCAACAAGGCCAAGGCCATGGCCGTGCTGGCCGCCCGCCTGCGCGACAAGGACAAAAACGAACGCGCCGCCAAGGAAGCCGCCACCCGCAAGGGCCTGATCGGCAGCGGCGACCGCAGCGACCGCATCCGCACCTACAACTTCCCGCAAGGCCGCTTGACCGACCACCGCATCAATCTGACGCTATACAAGCTGGGCGCCATCATGGACGGGGACCTCGACGATGTGGCCGCCGGCCTGCAAGCCGCGCAAGCGGCCGAGCAGCTGGCCCTGCTGGAGGAGGGCCGGGCATGAGCCTGAACCCGCCCACCGATGTCAAAACCGCCCTGACCCTGGCGCGCCAGCTGGGCCTGGAGCGCGCTGATGCCCAGACTTTGCTGTCCGAACGTCTGCAGCAAAGCCGCGCCTGGCTGATCAGCCATGACGACGAGGCCCTGAGCCCCACCCTTGCCACCCAACTGGCCGGCGAGATGCAGCAGATGGCCGAGGGCCTGCCCCTGGCTTATGTGCTGGGCGAAAAGGAGTTCCATGGCCTGCGTCTGCGCCTGAGCCGCGACACCTTGATCCCGCGCGCCGACACCGAAACCCTGGTCGACTGGGCGCTCGAACTGCTACCAAGCTTGGGCGCCGCGCCGCGCGTGGTGGACCTGGGCACTGGCAGCGGCGCCATCGCCCTGGCGATCAAGGCCAGCCATCCGGCCGCCACGCTCAGCGCCGTGGACTTGAGCGCCGGGGCGCTCGCGGTCGCGCGCAGCAATGCCGATCGCCTGGGCCTTGCGGTGGAGTTTTTGCAAGGCAGCTGGTGGAACCCGCTGCGTGGCCGCAGCTTCGAGCTGATCGTCAGCAACCCGCCCTACATCGCAGGACAGGACCCGCATCTGCCGGCGCTGCGCCACGAGCCGCTGAGCGCCCTCACCCCGGGTGGCGACGGCCTGAGCGACCTGATGACCCTGATCGAAGGCGCCCCTGCCCACCTGAGCCCGGGCGGCTGGCTGCTGCTGGAGCATGGCTACGACCAGGCTGAGCCGGTGGCCCTGGCGCTGGAATGCCGCGGTTTTGTCGATGTCCGCCTGCGCCACGACCTGGGCGGCCAGCCGCGCGTCAGCGGCGGGCGCTGGCCTGGCTGATTCGCGCCACACAT
>JAIXSD010000022.1 GCA_027484885.1 Rubrivivax sp. | reverse complement strand
TCGTGGCCGGTCAGCACCGTGGCCAGCTCGAACATCGGCGGGCCCCAGTGGTAGGCCTCGGGGTTGCGCACCCAGTCGCGGCTCAGGTGGCAGCGCAGGTCCACATCACCGGCCAGCACGGCGGCATCGACCCGGGTGCGCGGCAGCACCAGGGTTTGCACGCTCATGCCCAGTTGCTCGGCCAGGGTCTGGACGATGTCGTGGTTGATGCCAGCCACCAAGGCGCCGTCGCGGTAGAAGGCATAGGGCGCCGACCATGACTGCACGGCCGAGACGCGCAGCACTTTGCTCGGGTCCGGGCGGGCGCCCGCTTGGGCTTGCGCCGCGGCCGGCACCAGCGTCGTCAATGCCAGTGCCAGGGTCAGGCCCGCCAGCAGCAGGCCGCGCAGGGCGCCGCGCCAGGCTGCACCGCGCATGGCGTGAAGCCTGGGCATGGGGCGGGCGGTGTCGTGGGCGTTCATCGCTTCAGCGCCTCAGAACACAAAGTCCAGGTTCAGGCTCAGCACCCGCAGCTGGCCATCCCAGGCCGGGCCCCGGTAGTTGCCGATGGGCGGAACCGCGGGGTAGCTGACGCTGCCGATCTGGCCCAGGCGAATCTCCTGGGTGTTGCGCAACCACTCGATGTGGACCTTGAGCGCCAGGTTTTCCGCGCAGTCCCAGCGCAGGCCGGCCTGCCAGCTGCGCCGGCCGTTGGGGCTTTGCAAAAAGCGATCGAACGCGGCGTTGGCCGCTTGCGCAGCCGGCGGGGCCCCGGCCACGGTCTGGAAGCCCAGCGGCGCCTCGACAAAACGCGTCTGACCGATGCCGACAAAGGGCGTGAGGGTGCCGTAGCGGCGTGAGAGCTGGGCATACCAGGCATCGGCATCGGCCACCAGGATGGAGTCGGAGCGGCGCTGCATCCACTCGCCGCTCAGGGTCCAGGCGCCTCGCTCGTAGTTCAGGCCCAGGGTGTTGATGGCGGCGCGCACCTGGCTGGGTGCGCGTGCTTGCAGCACGGCCGCGCAATTGCTGCAGCCGGTCGCCCCCGAGGCCAGGGTTTGCAGCTGGGCCAGGGTGCCGGGCAGCTGGGCGTCGAGCTGGTAGTCCGAGCGGCCCAGGCGCAGGGTCCAACGGCCTTGCTGCCACTGCGCCGCCAGGGCGGTGATGGCGCTGGCCTTGACCCGGCCGGTGGTCAGGTCCACTTTGGCGCGGCCATGCACGGCATCTAGGCTGAGCTCGCCCGGGCCCAGGGCTCGGCGCCAGATGGCGCCCAGGCCATCGACCTTGCTGATGGGGTTGAGGTGGTAGAGCGAGCTGTAGGGCCGCACATTGGTCTGCGCATAGGCCACATTGCGGGTTTCCGACAGCAGAAAGACCGGCAACGCCAGGCGCCCGGCACGCAGGCTCAGCGGCGGCGTGGGTTCCCAGGCGAGGTAAAGCCATTCGGTGCGCGGCCGGAAGCGCAGCACGATGTCGTCCTTGGCCAGCACCTGCCAGACCAGGCGCAGCGGTCCGTTGGGATTGAGCGTCAGCTGCGCCGAGAGCTGGCTGTCGCCGTCGAAACGCCAGTCGCGCAGCGAGGCATTGGCATTGCGCGCATCGGGCCGCATGCTGGCCACGGCGTCGTTGGAGCGGTAGGCACCCAGGGTGCCAAAGCCGTCGAGCTTGAGCCAGTCGGCCAGCTCACTGGGCTCGGGCGCCGTTTCGGCGTGTGCACCGGTGGCACCTGCAGCCAGCAAGAGCAGCGGCAGCAGCATCGATCGTCGCCAGCCGTGGCGTGCCGCGTGGTTCATAGCAGGGCGTAGGTGGTGGTGGCCTGGGCGGCCAGGCGTTCATCGGGATTGAGGATGTCGATGCTGCCAAAGGCCAGGCTTTTGCCGCTGCGCAACACCCGGGCGCGGATCAGGCAGAAAGGCCCCGACACCGGGCGCAGAAAACTGGTCTGCAGCTGCACCGTGGTCATGGGCTTGAATTCGCCCAGCTCGGCCATCATGGCCAGCACCATGGCCGTGTCGGCCGCGGCCATGGCCACTTGGCCGCACATCACCCCGCCGACATGGACGAAGGCCGGCTTCACCGGCAGGCGCAGGCTCACCTCACCGGGCGCACAGCCCAGCACCTCCAGGCCCATCTCCGCAATCCAGGGCGCAAAGATGCGGGGCAGGGCGGCTTGCAGATCGGCGGCTTGCAGCGGTGGCGCAGAGGGCATGGTGGGCTTTCGAGGGTCAGGGCATGTAGACGATGCGCAAGGTGCTGTCGACCAGGGCCAGGGGCAGGTAGCCGATGGCCTCAGTATGGCGCTGAAGAAAACTTTTGGTGGCCTCCGGGCTGCTCAGCTCGGTGGGGGCGCGCCGCCGCCCGCCGAACTGCTGGGCCGCCCAGGACGCGCGGTACTGAGCCGGCTCGCGCTGGAGGATGTGGGCCAAGAACTGCAGACGCTCCGGGCCGGCGCTCATCACGGGCAGGGCCGGCCCTTGGTCCGGCAGGCTTGGGCGTTGCCCCAGGAAGAGCTCGGCCAGGGCGCTGCGGCTGACCTCGCGCAGCGGGCTGCGCACCGACACCACCACCGCCAGCGCCGGGGCGCTGCGGGCGGCCACGATCTGCTCGATGCGGCCGCTGCTGAGCAGCTGTTCAAGGCCGGCCAGCAGCTGCCTGGCCTCAAAGCGCCCGCGCGGCGACACGGTGCAACGGTAGGGTCGAGAGCCCAGCGGCTGGCGCCAGGAGGCCAGGCGCTCCTCGCCGCCCGCCTGCAGGCCGATGAACCAGCTCAGGGTCTGGCGGCTGCTGACGCCATAGGGGTGGCGATCCTTGGTGAGCTTGCGCAGCATGCGCTCCTCGTCGAGTGCATCGTCGCGTTTGGCGCGGCCCTGCAGGAACAGCGCTTCGAGCGCCGGGTAGGCCTGGGCTTGCAGGGTGCCGATCACGGCGCCCTGGGGCAGTTGATCCAGGGTGTCCACGCCCACGGCGCTCGGGTGGGCGCTGAGCATGTCCTGCAGCTCGAACAGGGGCGGGCTTTGCGGCAAGGATTCTGGGCGGGGGCTTTGCAGCGGGTTCAGATTGCAGGCGATGTCGGCCTCGCCGCTGAGCAGGGCGCCCTCAATCCGCAGCCGCGGCAAGGCCAGCCATTCGACGCGGGTTTTCAGCAGGGCCGCCAGCTCCTGCGCAATTTCCACATCGATGCCCGCGCTGGCCTGCTGATCGCGCCACACGACAAAAGGCGGGCTGATGGACCGCGAGACCGCAACCCGCAGGCTTGGGGGCTCTTCGGCACCGCGGGCCGGCGCTGTCAACCCGCAGCACAGCAGCAGAGCTGATACAAGGCCCGACGTGAGCCCCGATGCGAGGCTCCGCCACCGCGGGCTGCCGGCGCCCAGCCTGCGGCTCAGGAAAGGGCTGGAAGTGCAAAGTGCGAGCATGTCCGCGCCTCGCTCAGAACACAAAATCTGCGCTGACCGTGAGCAGGTTCAAACGCCCATCCCAGGCTGCGCTTTGCGGCAGCAAACGGATTTCGCCATCGCGCGGCGTGCTGCGGTCTCGGGTGGCGGTCCAGCGTTCGAGCTGCAGCTTGAGGGCCAGCTTCTCGAAACAGTCCCAGCGCAGGCCCAGCAATTCGATGCGGCGGTCCCAGGGGCGCTGCAGGCTGCGATCCAATTCGGCCAGGCTTTGCGCGCTGGCGTCGGCGCTGCCGGGTGCGGCTTGCAGGCCCAGTGGCGCTTCGGTGTAGGCGGAGCGGCCGACCGCGGCGTAGGGCGTCCAGCGCCCGAAGCGGTGCGACAGCAGGGCGTACCAGGCATGGACCTCGGGGTTGAAGGCCGAGTTGCCGCCGCGCCGCATGGCCTCGGCCGTCAGTGTCCAGTCTTCATGTTCCCAGACCAGGGCGAGGTTGAGCACATGGCCCTCAACGCCCCGGGTGCGCGCGCGCTGCGGCAAAACCTCGCTGCAATTGAGGCAGAGCTGCGGCGAGTTGCTGAGGGCCTGCAGCTGCGCCTCCAGGCCAGGCGAGATCAAGTCAAACCGAAAAGCGGCGGCGCCCAGACGCAAGGCCAGGCCTTCGCGCTGCCAGCGCAGGGCGCTGGCCAGAAGGGCATGGGTGTCCACCCGCCCACGCGGCACGGTCAGGCGGTTGCGCCCGGCGCCCAGGTCCCAGCTGAGGTTGCCACCCAGCGCCGTGCCGCTCCAACTGGCGTTGATGCCGTCGACCGGCTCGCTGCTGTTCAGGCCGTAGACGGCCGACATGGGGCGAACGGGGGTGTGGGCAAAGCCCACGCGGCTGCTCTCCGAGCTCAGAAAGATCGGCAGCGGCTGGCGGCCGATGCGCACGGACCAATCCGGCGCGAACTGCCAGCCCAGGTAGGCCCACTCGGTGCTGGGCCGGTAGCCGCGGGACAGATCATCTCGGGCCTGCACCTGCCAGACCCATTCCACCGTCTCGCTCTGGGCCCAGCGCAGTTGCAGGCCCAGCACGCTGTCACCGTCGGCGCGCCAGCGCCCCGCTTGCGAGGCCAGCCGCACCCGCTCGCCGGGCCGGGCCGCGACGACCGCATCGTCATTGCGGTAGGCCGACAGGCTGCCGAAACCTTCCAGCTGCAAGCCCGGTGTGCCGGGGGCGCCTTGCGCAAGCGCAGGCTGGGACAGGCCCCCGAGCAGGCACCCGAGCCCTATCAGCCGCGCGACCCAGGCGGGCCGAGGCCTTTGCCATCCCTTCATGCGGTTCTCCTGGAGTGAGCGCGTGTGCGCATTCCGACCGTCGAGTGTTAGGCGATTCTACGTAATGCCTACGTAATGTCTTAGGTAGTACGCTCTGCGGCTTCCGGTGGATTGATGGAGACACATCGATGAACAAGGTTTTTGCGAGCGCGGCTGAGGCGCTGTCCGGCCTGGTCCGAGACGGCCAGCTGCTGGCTGTGGGCGGCTTCGGCCTCTGCGGCATCCCCGAGGCTTTGATTGCCGCGCTGCGAGACAGCGCCGTCAAGGACTTGACGGTCATTTCCAACAACGCCGGCGTCGATGGCTTCGGCCTCGGTCAGCTGCTGGAAACCCGCCAGATCAAGAAGATGATCTCCAGCTATGTGGGCGAGAACAAGGAGTTCGAGCGCCAGTACCTGGCCGGCGAGCTGCAGCTGGAGTTCACCCCGCAAGGCACCCTGGCCGAGAAGCTGCGTGCCGGTGGCGCCGGCATCCCGGCCTTTTACACCCGCACCGGTGTGGGCACCATCGTGGCCGAAGGCAAGGAGCTGCGTGAGTTCGACGGCCAGACCTATGTGCTGGAACATGCGCTGCTGCCCGATGT
>JAIXSD010000178.1 GCA_027484885.1 Rubrivivax sp. | reverse complement strand
TCCTCTCTCGTTCCCACAGCCAAGACCGCGCGGATCAGGAGACAAAACTCATGTCCTCGAACATCAGGCGCCACCTCGGGTGGCTTCTGGTCGCGGTGCTGGGCGCTTTTGCGCTGGCCACCGTGGCCCTGGGCCGCGGCGAAGCGGTCAGTGCTTTGTGGGTGGTGGTGGCCGCAATCTGCGTCTACCTGATCGCCTACCGCTACTACAGCCTCTTCATCGCCAGCCGCGTGCTGGAGCTGGACCCGCGGCGGCAAACGCCCGCCTGGCGGCACAACGACGGTCTGGACTATGTGCCGACCAACAAATACGTGCTCTACGGCCACCACTTCGCCGCCATTGCAGGCGCCGGCCCCCTCGTCGGCCCGGTGCTGGCCGCGCAGATGGGCTATCTGCCCGGCTTGCTGTGGCTGCTGGCCGGCGTGGTGTTCGCGGGCGCGGTGCAGGACTTCATCGTCCTCTTCATCAGCACCCGCCGCGACGGTCGCTCGCTGGGCGATCTGGTCAAGCAGGAGATGGGCCTGGTGCCCGGTCTGATCGCGCTCTTCGGCGCTTTCATGATCATGATCATCATCCTGGCCGTGCTGGCGCTGATCGTGGTCAAGGCCCTGGCGCATTCGCCCTGGGGCACCTTCACCGTGGCGGCCACCATTCCCGTGGCGCTGTTCATGGGCGTGTACCTGCGCTATCTGCGCCCGGGCCGCATCGGCGAGATTTCCATCATCGGCTTTGTGCTGCTGATGCTGTCCATCGTCGGCGGCCAGTGGGTGCATGAGAGTCCAGTCTGGGGCCCGATGTTCACCTTCGAGGGCACGACGCTGACCTGGATGCTGATCGGCTACGGTTTCGTCGCCGCCTCCATCCCCGTGTGGCTGCTGCTGGCGCCGCGTGACTACCTGTCCACCTTCCTGAAGATCGGCACCATCGTGGCCCTGGCCATCGGTATCGTCTTCGTCGCACCGACGATGCAGATGCCGGCCATCACGCAGTTCGCCGCCGGCAATGGCCCGGTCTGGTCGGGTGATCTCTTCCCCTTCTTGTTCATCACCATCGCCTGCGGCGCCGTCTCGGGCTTCCATGCGCTGATCTCTTCGGGCACCACGCCCAAGATGCTGGAGAACGAAACCCACGCCCGCTTCATCGGCTACGGCGGCATGCTGGCCGAGAGCTTTGTGGCGGTGATGGCCCTGGTGGCGGCGTCTTGCATCGAGCCGGGTGTGTACTTTGCGATGAACAGCCCGGCCGCCCTGGTGGGCAAGACGCCCGAGGCCGTGGCCGCCACGCTCTCGACCTGGGGCTTTGTCATCACCCCCGAAATGCTGATCCAGACTGCCAAGGATGTGGGCGAGAACACCATCCTGGCGCGCGCCGGCGGTGCCCCGACCCTGGCCGTGGGCATGGCGCAGATCCTGCACCAGGCCATCGGCGGCAAGGCCATGATGGCCTTCTGGTACCACTTCGCCATCCTGTTTGAAGCACTCTTCATCTTGACCGCGGTGGACGCCGGCACCCGCGCCGGCCGCTTCATGCTGCAGGACCTGCTGGGCAGTTTTGTTCCCGCCCTCAAGCGAACCGACTCGCTGCCCGCCAATCTCATCGCCACCGCGCTGTGCGTGGCGGCTTGGGGTTACTTCCTCTACCAGGGCGTGGTCGACCCGCTGGGCGGCATCAACACCTTGTGGCCGCTGTTCGGCATCGCCAACCAGATGCTGGCCGCCGTGGCCCTGATGCTGGGCACCGTGGTGCTGTTCAAGATGAAGAAGCAGCGCTACGCCTGGGTGACGGCCCTGCCGGCTCTGTGGCTGCTGATCTGCACCATGACCGCCGGCTGGCTGAAGATCTTCTCGTCGGATGCCAAGGTGGGCTTCCTGGCCCATGCCAGCAAGTACAGCAAGGCCCTGGCCGAGGGCCAGCTGCTGGCGCCGGCCAAGACGCCCGAGGCCATGAGTCGCGTGGTCTTCAACGACCGCCTGGACGCCGCCCTGTGCGTGCTCTTCATGTTCGTCGTGATCAGCGTGCTGATTTACAGCGTGCGCGCCATCCTGGCCGCGCGGGCCTCCGCCAAGCCCACGGCGCAGGAAACGCCCTTCGTGGCTTTGTCGGCTGCTGCCGCGGCCCGTTGAGTGTCACGCCATGGCAGCCGCTGACGATGTGATCGAACAGGCGCGCGAGCTGCGCCAGCGTGTCGGCCAGGCTGGCCGCTACCTGGCCCAGGGCCTGCGCCTGATGGTCGGCTTCCCCGACTTCGACACCTACCGCGAACACATGGCCCGCACCCACCCGGACCAGCCGGCCATGACCTACGAGCAGTTCTTCCGCGAACGCCAGGCAGCGCGCTACGGCGGGGCGGATGGGCGGATGAGCCGCTGCTGTTGATGTGGCAGACTGCTGCAGGCTTATTGCGGCACTCTGCTTTGTTGATCGTTTTCGCTGCGGTGTCTCGGCCCGCCGCCGGGCTCATGGTTCGCGGGTCGGCTCTGGCGAGCCGACTCCCCTCGCTGCTCACTGCGCGGCTCAGCGGCGCCAATCTCCCTCCGTTCGCTGCGCTCACTGTGGTCAAACAGTGGCGCCGAGTCAGAG
>JAIXSD010000447.1 GCA_027484885.1 Rubrivivax sp. | reverse complement strand
GGCGCCGCTGCTGGTGCTGGCCGGCGGCCACCGGGCGCAGGCCTTGCTGCAGGCGCTGGCGCCTGACGTGCCTCTGCCCCTGCTGCAGCTGCGCGGCCAGCTCAGCCATGTGCCCGAGCTGCCCGCAGCGCTCAACACCCGCACGCGACCGCGCCTGCCAGTGGCCGGCCTCGGCTATGCCATCGCCGACACGGCCCAGGGCCTGTGGTGCGGCGCCACCAGCCAGGACGGCGATCTCGACCCCGATCTGCGCGAGGCCGACCATGCCCGCAACCTGGCCCAGTTCAGCGAGCTGGCCGGCCTGGCGCCCGAGGATGGGCCGCTGCAGGCCCAGGGTGGCCGGGTGGGTTGGCGCCTGGCCACGGCCGACCGCCTGCCCCTGGTGGGCGGCCTGCCGGTGATGGGCGATGGCGCCCTGCCCGATCAGCTGCGCTTCCTGGCGCGCCGGCCCGGCTTGGCCATCTGCATGGGCATGGGCTCACGCGGCATCAGCTGGGCGGCCCTGTGCGCCCAGGTCCTGGCCGCCCAGGTGACGGGCGCACCGCTGCCGCTGGAGGCCAGCCTGGTCGAGGCCATCGATCCGGCGCGCTTTGCCTTGCGCCAGCAACGCGCCAAGGGCTGAGCTCAAGAATCGGCAGATGCAGCCGATGGCTGCATTTCGCACATTTGAAGAGCATCGCACTCAGTTGGTGCTCGGCGCGGCCGATAAGTGGAGTGACGCGGTTCGCTCGCCCCTTCCGGATGGGGCCGGCGGCCCATTCCTTGTCCACTGCGCGGGTAACCCCATGACAACACCAACCTCCTCCAACTTGAAGGGCCGCTCCATCGGCCAACGACTGGGCGCCGTTCTGGGCCTGGTGCTGCTGATCTCCTTTGGCGGCTCCGCCCTGGGCTACTGGGCGCTTTACAAAGTCGCGGTCGAGTCGGAGCTGATCTACCAGGACTCGCTGGTCGCCGAACGCGCAGCCTCGGACTGGTACCGCAACATCACCAACGGCGTGAACCGCACCAGCGCCATCGCTGTCAGCGCCGACGCCAGCCTGGCGGACTTCTTTGCCGCCGGCGCGGCCGAGTCCACCAAGCAATCCGGCGAACTGCAAAAGCAGCTGGAAACGCTGATGACATCCAGCGAGGAAAAGGCCATGTTTGCCTCGCTGTCCGAGGCGCGCAAGGCCTATCTGGGTGCCCGCGATGCCGTCACAGCGGCCAAGAAAGGCGGCGATGCCGAGGGCGCCAAGCAGCTGTTCGAAAGCAAGTTCCAACCGGCGGCAGCCCAGTTCCAAGAGCAGATCAAGGCCATCGTGCAGCTGCAGCGGGAGCAGCTCGATGCCGCGGCCAAACGCATTGAATCGAACAACAGCACAGCCCGCACCGGCTTGATCGTCTTCGCCCTGTGCGCCGCCGCCGTGGGCGCCGGCCTGGCCCTGTGGCTGACCCGCTCGATCACCGGGCCTCTGCAAGAAGCCGTGGGCGCGGCCGAGGCCATCGCCAACTTTGACCTCAGCCACCCGATCCCGGCCGGTGGCGCCGACGAAACCGGCCAGCTGCTGAACTCGCTGCGCCTGATGCAGGCCTCGCTGCTCAAGCTGATCGGCGAGGTGCGCAGCTCCACCGACAGCATCAGCACCGCCAGCGCCGAGATCGCCACCGGCAACCACGACCTGTCTGCCCGCACCGAGCAGACCGCCTCCAATCTGCAGCAGGCGGCGGCCTCGATGATGCAGCTGACCGGCACGGTCAAGCAGACGGCCGAATCGGCCAGCACCGCCGACCAGCTGGCCGGCAGCGCGGCCGACGTGGCGCAACGCGGCGGCACCGTGGTGGGCCAGGTGGTCAGCACCATGGAAGAGATCAGCCACAGCTCGCGCCGCATCGGCGACATCATCGGCACCATCGACGGCATTGCCTTCCAGACCAACATCCTGGCGCTGAATGCGGCCGTGGAAGCCGCCCGGGCCGGCGAACAAGGCCGCGGCTTTGCCGTGGTGGCCAGCGAGGTGCGCTCTCTGGCCCAGCGCTCGGCCGAGGCCGCACGCGAGATCAAGAGCCTGATCGGTGCCAGCGTGGAGCGGGTCGAATCGGGCACCCGCCTGGTGCAAGACGCCGGCAGCACCATGGGCGAAATCGTCGCCAGCGTGCAGCGCGTGTCCCACATCATTGGCGAGATCAGCGCCTCGGCGCGCGAGCAAAGCGATGGCATCCACCAGATCAATGCCGCCGTCACCCAGCTCGATCAGATGACCCAGCAGAACGCAGCCCTGGTGGAAGAATCGGCCGCGGCGGCCGAGAGCCTGCGCGATCAGTCTTCGCGCCTGGCCGAGGCCATCGGTGTGTTCCGCCTGGAACGCGGCAGCCCGACACGGCGCCACTGAGACAGACTCAGGGATCCGGGCCCGAGCGAGGCCCGGGCACAAAAAAGCCGGTCGCGATGCGCCGGCTTTTTTTCTGGTGCAAGGCCTGAGCCTGCAGCGCCGCTCGGTGCGGCACGTGAAATCAGAAAGTCAGCGTCTTCACGCCTTCCGCGGTGCCGAGCAGGCAGACATCGGCGCGGTTGCGAGCAAACACGCCCACGGTGACCACGCCGGGCCACTGGTTCACATCGGCCTCGAACGCGACCGGGTCGCTGATCTTCAGGCCGGTGACGTCGAGGATGTGGCAGCCGTTGTCGGTGACCACGCCGGCGCGCAGCGTGGCCACGCCGCCCAAGGCCGCAAAGCGCCGGGCCAGCTGGGCGGCCGCCATGGGGATGACCTCCACCGGCAGCGGGAACTTGCCCAGGGTCTGGACCAGCTTGGATTCATCGGCGATGCAGACAAACTTCTGCGCCAGATCGGCCACGATCTTCTCGCGCGTCAGCGCCGCGCCGCCGCCCTTGATCATGTGGCCGCCATGGTCGATCTCATCGGCGCCGTCGATGTAGACGCCCAGGCCCTGCACCTCGGCCGCGTCGAGCACGGCAATGCCCAGGGCCTTCATGCGCTCGGTCGAACGCACCGAGCTGGACACCGCGCCCGCCACCTGGATGCCGCTGGCGGCCAGGGCATCGATGAACTTGTCAACCGTCGAGCCGGTGCCCACGCCGACGATGCTGCCGGGCTCCACATAGTGCAAAGCGGCTTGGCCAACCAGGGTCTTGAGTTCGTCTTGGGTCATGGTGCGTCGGGCGATCAAAAAAGATGAAGAAACAGCGCAGCCAGGGCTGCGCTGCGAAGCCCGCATTATCGACCAGGCGCTCGGGCGGCCCGGGCCCGGCTGCCAAGTTCGGGCTTGCAGCGTGCGCCTGAGCGCCAAGCCCTTCGGGAAAAATACTGTTTGCACATACAGCTGTTTGTTTATACAGTTGCCTCAACGCTGCGACGGGACACGCGATATCCGCATCAGCAGCCAAGCCCAAGCAAGCCTCCTGGAGCCCTGACGATGAACCTGAACCGCCCCTCCACCGCAAGCATCCCAACTCAGCTGCACGCAGCTCCAGCTGCTGTTCAATCGCAAGCCGCGGCCGCGGCCTCCACCCTGCCAAGCTGGGTGGCACGCACCAGCCTGGAATCGGGCCGCAAACCAGCGAGCCGGCGCGGGCATGTCCAAGCCGGCCAGGAGCGTTTCGGTGTCTCGACCGCACTGCGTGCACTGCGCGACCCACAGTCCTGGATCACGGCCATCGCCGTGCTGACCCTGGTGGGCCTGAGCGGCGGCGCCTTCGAGACCGAAGACAGCCACAGCGAGCGCAGCGCCATCCACCTGCACAGCGGCATGACCAACGATGCCGTGGTCGCAGAGCTGAGCAGCAGTCAGCGCTGAGGGTTCAAAGTGAACGAGTAAACGAGTGAACAAGTGACAGGCCCATCAGCTTGATTCACGATTCACGATTCACGATTCACGATTCACGATTCACCTGTTCACCCCCTCACTCCCTCCCCATAGAACTTGCCGTGGAAGCCGTACGTGACCCAGTACGGGAGCCACACCCGGGCCAGCGGGCCGGCGCTGAGCGCCTGGGCGTCAAAGACGCTGGCAAAGCTGCGCTGGCGGCGGCAGTCATAACCCAGACCCAGCAACCAGCCCTGGCCCTCACCGGCCGCGCCTTGCGGCGTGCCCGGCTTGGGCACCAGCACATGCTCTTCCAGCACCACCTCGGGGCCAAAGGCAAAGCGCTCGCGGCGCCCGCTCTCCAGATCCAGGTGCATCAAGCCGTTATAGCCCCAGCGAGTGCCCAGGTCCACAGCCGTCGGGTAGTAGACATGGCGGTGGCGTTGGCCGATCACGCGCGGGTCCACCACCGGGAATTCCACCGACTCGCTGCGCGACTGCACCTCGATGCGGCCTGCGGCCGAGAGGCTGAGGCCGGCAGCGCCTGCGGCGGCCGCCCCCATCTGCAAGCGCATGAAACGCGGCTGCGAGCTCTGCGGCGCAGGCCGCTCGCCGCGCATGAGCTGCTGCAACTCGGCATTGACCTGGGGCAGCGGGCGAGACTCAACATAGTCCAGGCGCAAGGTCTCGGCACCGGCCGGGCCTTCATCCCAGGCATTGCCGAAGTGAAACACCAGGCTGGCCGGCATCTCGAAGACACGGCGGCGGCTGAAATCGGCCTTGTCGACCACCAACACCCGGGTCGCGTCCTGCGCCTGCCAGCGCATCGAGTCCAGCATGCTCTGGCCACCGCGCAGGGCAGCCATGTCCAGCTGAATCGGCGGCAGCAAGAAGACCAGAAAGCGCTGCGATACCGCGAAGTCATGGACCATGGGCACGGGAACCGGTGAATCAAACACCTCGCTGCGCAAGACCTGACCCTGGGCCGAGATCTGGTAGACCACCATGCGATCCCCGGCCGTGCCGAAGTTCCAGACCGTGCCGTCCGGCTCCACCTTGGGATGGGCCGAAAACGGCATGCCGGCCAGCTCGGGCGACCAGACCCGCGGGCCACGCGTGGCCAGGGTCTGCGGATCCAGCTCGTAGGCGCTGCCGCCTTCCCACAGGGCATGCAGACGGCCATTCAGCAAGAGCACGCTGGTGTTGGCCACATTGAGGCTGTCCGAGTTTTGGATGGCCATGCGCGGCGGAATCGCCGTGCCGAAGGCCGGCAGCAGGAAGCGCCCCGCTTCGGCCTCGGCCTTGAACTTGCGCGTCTGCACAAAGCGCGCCTTGTGCGCCACCTGGCCGCGGCCGGCGCTGCCGCCGAAGGTCCAGGCCTGGACCAGGCCATCGCCATCGAACCAATGGCGGTAGCGCTCCTCGCCGCGGGCCATCAGGCCCGGTCCGTTGCGGTAGTAGGTGCCGCGCAAACCGTCGGGCAGGCGGCCTTCGATGTGCAGATCACGGGCGTCGAGGTCCTGGCCGCGCAGGCCCTGCAGCGGCGCCAACTCCGGCGCCCCACTGGCGAAGGCCGCGGCGCCCAGGCCCTGAGCCAGGGCTTCTTGCAGCCCGGTCCATGCGAGGCCACTGGCGGCACCGAGCTTGAGCCAATCACGTCTTTGCATCATCGTCATGCTCATCGCATCCACTCCTTGCGCTGCGCCGCTCACTTCAAAGACACGCTCAGGCGTGCCCCGGCCTTCACCTCGAACAGCGCCGCCTCGAACTTGGGCGGGCCGAACATGCCGGTGGCGTTGTTGGAGAAAGCAAAGGGCTCGGTCGGCATGCGCATGGCGTTCATGTCCAGGCGCCCATTGCCGTTGAGGTCGTGCGCCACGTTCAGAGCCAGGCGGCCGGGTGGCAGGGCCGCCAGCTTGATCAGCAAGCGCCCATCTTTTTGCGCGCTGGCCGGGGCGCTGGCCACGGCCACCGGCTTTTTGAGCCAATCCTCGGGCGAGGCAAACACGCTGACCAGGATCTGGCCCTCGCTGCTGGCGATGCCGGTGAGTTCCAGCTCCATGTCAAGCGCAGCAGCCGGCGCGGCGGCTGCTGTGACCGGCGCATCCGCGGCCAGGGCCGACAGGCTGCAACTGCCGCTGAGCACAAGGCCGGCCGCAGCCAGGCCGATCAATCGGCGCGCCGCAGCGGCTGGGCGATGGAGCAAAGTCTTTGTCTTCATGGCAGGACCTTTTCGGGTTCAGTGAGTGGCGATGACTGAACTCTAGAAAGCCCTGCGCTGGCCTCACAGCGCCATGCGACCAAGTGAAGCGCCGCGGCGCCAGCGGCGGCTGGCGGGCGCGAAATGCCAAGGTTGCGGGCGAAAAAAAGGCGACCTCTACAGGTCGCCCGGGTGCGAGGGCCGTGGCCCCCTTTCACTTCAG
>JAIXSD010000427.1 GCA_027484885.1 Rubrivivax sp. | reverse complement strand
TTCGAGGCCTATGCCAAGACCACGCCGCCGGAGGGCCTGCGCGCCTTGATGCGCGGTGTCTGGGGCCTGCTGCAATGGTGGGCCACGGCGGCGGCCTGCGGCTTTGCCTACCGCCACCTGGATGTGGATTCGGCCTGGCGCCGCCGCCTCAGCGCTGCCGTGTTCTGCGTCTACATCCTGCACCAGACCGTGATCGTGCTGCTGACTCAGGCCCTGGCGCCGCTGCATCTGACGCCGCTGCCCGAGGGCCTGCTGCTGATCGCCGCCACCTGGGCGCTGTGTGCTTTGGGCTATGTGATGGCCCGTGCCTGGCTGCCGGCGCCGCTGGCCTTGCTGCTGGGGGTGGATCGCCCCAAGACCCCGGCCGTGCAGACCGGCCGCTCCGCCGCGACAATCGGCAGCCTTGTTCCCCACACCACCACCGCAAAGGCGGGCCCGGAGGCTCGCTGAGCACGAGGAAGTCGATGAAATACCTGCACACCATGGTCCGCGTGACCGACCTGGATGTTTCGCTGAAGTTCTACCGCGATGCCCTGGGCCTGGTCGAGGTGCGCCGCAGCGAGCACGAAGCCGGCCGCTTCACCCTGCTGTACCTGGCGGCACCCGGCGATGAGGCCGGCAAGTACCAGCCCCAGGTCGAGCTGACCTACAACTGGCCCGATGCCAAGGGCCAGGGCGAGGTCTACACCGGCGGCCGCAATTTCGGCCACCTGGCGTTTGCCGTGCCCGACATCTACGCCGCCTGCCAGCGCCTGGCCGACCATGGCGTGACCGTGCTGCGCCCGCCGCGCGATGGCCGCATGGCCTTTGTGCGCTCGCCCGACGGCATCTCGGTCGAGCTGCTGCAGGACGGCCCGGCCCTGGCGCCGGCCGAGCCTTGGGCGTCCATGCCCAACACGGGCTCCTGGTAAGCCCCGGTCGGCCTCAACCCGTGCCGCTGGTCTTCTTGCGGCTTTGCTCCAGCTGCGCCCACAAGGCCTCGGCCTTCTGGGCCGCCTCCTGGCGGGCGGCTTCGCCGAGCTGCTGGTAGTCCTGGGTGCGCAGAAACCAGTCGGCGCTGAGCTCATCGCCCGAGCGCCGGGCGATCAGGTTCCAGGCGGCCGCATCGAGCGGCCGTTTTTCCAGCAGATAGGTCTCCGAGATCATGGCCGCGGCATGCAGATTGCCGCGCAGATAGGCCTCGGTCAGCGCTGTGCGCGCGGCCTCGCGGTAGGGGAAGCCGGGCTCATGCTCGGGCTCCTTGGGCTTGCCATCCAAGGCAAACAGATAGCGCTCGGCCAGATGCGTCAGGGCTTGCACATCCTTGGCGGCGGCGGCCTGGCGCAGCTGGGTCAGTGGCATCTGGTAGTAACGCTCGTGGATCTGGTAGCCGAGGCGACGCAGGTTCTCGTTGATGGCCTTGTCCTCGGCACTGAGCTCGCCCTGGGGTGACAAGGCATCGGCCGCTTCGGTGGACGCGCCGGCCATCTGCCAGGGGTTGTCATGGCTGTGATCATGGGCCGCGTGCTCGCGCCCGGGCTCGCTGGCCTTGGGGGCGCGCGGCAGGGGCTGATCCACGGCGCCAAACAGATCGCGCAAGGCATTGCCCGGCTCGCCCGCTTGTGAAGCGGCCGCCGCGGCGCGGGCCTGCTCGTCGGCCTGGCGCTGGGCCTGCGCCTGAGCGGCCTCGTCCTGCTGCCACCAGACGAAGAGGAGTCCGCTGGCCAGCAGGGCGACGGCCATGCCCCAGCGCGTGGGTGTCATGGCCGTTTTCATCAGATGTTGTTCAGGCAGGCGCCGAGACCGTTGGCATAGCCGTAGCGCGAGTAGTAGTCGCGCTGCGAAGGCGTGCCGTGGGTCGAGTAGTCTGCTGCGGCGCGGGCCGAGCGCACGGCCGACTCGATGAAGCTGGGGTAGCGCAGCGTGGTCTGGGCGTACTTGGCGAAGGTGCCGCCCACGCAGTCGGCCTGCAGCTCTTGCAGGGGTGCGCGCTTGTTGATGCTTCGGGTGAACTGGATCGAGTGGCCCCACTCGTGGGCAATGATGAACTTGGCCACGTAGTTGCCGTAGCTGTTCTCCTGGCCTTGCAGGAAGGAGGTGCCGACGCTGATGGTGTAAGGGCCGCAGGCAAAGGCGCTGGGCGAGGGCTCGCCGCAGGCGCGCTGGTTCACGTACACGGTGGGGCGGGCATAGCCGCCCAGCTGGCCGCGGATCTCGGTGGCCGAGTTCTGGATGTAGGTGTTGTTCACCGTGGCGGCGCCGGCGGGCATCAAGCCCAGTGCCAGGGTCAGGGCCGCGGCCGCTTGGGCAAGGCTGTGGGTGCGTGCAGTCTTCATGGCTGTTGTTCTCTCAGGCTTTGTTGAGAAGAAAAAAAGACAGCCTCACCGGATGGGTGGGGCCACATGTGCGCACACGTCAACAGCTTGTGCGCCTGCCTGAAAGTATGGGCAGCCCTCTCAGCCTCCCGGCTGAGGGTTTCCATGGCAATCTCGCGTTAACCCGCCTGCAAGCTCTTACAGGGCCAGGCCAAGTCAGACCAGGGCACCGGCTCAGCTGCGGCGGCCGAACATCATCTGCCGCGCTAACGCTTTTTTCAGCGGCGGGATCTGCTGCAGGCCGGCCAGAGCCAGGCCGCGCACGGCCGGCAGGCCTGGCCAGCGCCAGGCGAAGCTGCGGGCCAAGAAATCGGTGGCGGCGATCATGCTCCAGCGGTCGGGCGCGCGCTGCCATTCGACTCGGCGCAGGGCCTGGCTGACCCAGAGCGCCGGCAGCCCCGGCTCGCTGCTGCGGGCCTGGCCTTGCACCAGGGCCTCGACCAGGGCGTAGGCATCGCGCAGGCCCAGGTTCAGGCCCTGGCCCGCCACCGGGTGCAGGGTCTGGGCGGCATTGCCGATGCGCACGACCTGACCCTCGACCAGGCTGCGCTCGGCGTTCAGGCCCAG
>JAIXSD010000391.1 GCA_027484885.1 Rubrivivax sp. | reverse complement strand
GTCTGGAAGGCGGCTTGCTGGCTGGCGTTCAGCGAGTTGCTGAAGCTGGTGGCGAACAGGCCTTGCAGCAGCTTGTTCTCACTGGCGCTGAAGCTGCCTTCCGAATAGGTCTGGTAGCCGCGGCGGCTGCTGGCGTAGTCCTGGGCCAGCTCGACGCAGAAGGCATAGAAACTGGCGCCGGCGCGGTTCTCGAACTGCAGGGTGCCGGTGGCATAACCGAAGGATTCCAGCTGGCGGCCGGCGGTGTCGGTGTAGGAGGTGTCCAGCTCCAGCTCGCCGGAGTTGTTGACGAAGAGCAGGTCCACGCTGGCGGCCGAGGCGGTGCCGGCGATCAGAGCCAGGGTGGCGGCGGTCAGGGTCTTCTTGAACAGGGTCGACATGGTCTTTGACTTTCGATTCAGTGCATTCGTCAAATCGGTGAACGGCGGCAGGCTCAGGCCTTGCGGCGGCGGCTGAGGCCGGCCATGGCGGCCAGGGCCACCAGGCTCAGGGCCAGGCTCTGCGGCTCAGGCACGTTGTTGCTGCCGGTCTTGAGCTGGCCGCTGAAAGCCGCGCCATGCTTGGCGCCTTCCAGGTAGCCATTGACATGCAGCTCCCACTGGCCGGCGCTCAGGCTCACAGGGGCCAGGGTCCACTCTTCGGCGCCGTAGCCCGGCCGGTACCAGTCACGGCCCACCGATTGGGTGAAGGACAGGCGGCTGGCCGGGTCGGCCTTGCCATTGCCGTCGAGCTTGAGCAGGTACACCTCTTCCACATCGACAGC
Organism: Rubrivivax sp.; assembly: GCA_027484885.1. Taxonomy (GTDB): domain Bacteria; phylum Pseudomonadota; class Gammaproteobacteria; order Burkholderiales; family Burkholderiaceae_C; genus Paucibacter_A. The sequence goes on along the minus strand of JAIXSD010000391.1, from coordinate 4,950 downwards.
CATATTGGCCTTGGTGAAGAGGTTGCCGCTGACCAGGGTGTCGGCCGTGAGCGCCAGACCGCTGAAGACGTTGGCGAAGCTCTGGCCGGTCTTGTTGCCGATGTTCGGGTTGGAGAATGCGCCATCGGCACCCAGCGTCAGCTGTGTGACGGGGCCTGCATGGACTTGCGAGGCCAGGCCCATCAGGGCGGCGGCCATGGACATCGCGACGACGGCTTGTTTTGTACGCATCTCAATCACCCTCCGGTTCGAAAGTTCTGTGGTCTGGACCGGTGAAACCAGTCCAATCGAAAACCACTTCAATCTAGGGGGAGATGCTAGGGGATGGCCCTGGGGGAGTCGCCCCCCTGACCCGGTGGCAGGCCCGCACGCTCGTGTGAAAAGCACGGGAAAACCGGGGTTTTAGGTGGGCGCCTCTAGGGCGAGGCCGGCGCCGCGGCCTTCCAGCGCGTAAACCGGCGCGGGCGCCCCAGAAAAAACGCCCCGACTCAGCGGGGCGTTTTCGTGGGGCGGCTTCAGCGCTGCGGCGAGCGCCAAGCAAGGCCCAGCTTCAGCTCAGCTTGCCGTGGCAGGCCTTGAACTTCTTGCCGCTGCCGCAGGGGCAGGGGTCGTTGCGGCCGACATGACCGTACTGCGACACGTCGAAGCCGTCGGCCGGGTCCTGCGAGACCGAGCCATCCTCGTTGGGATGGGTGTAGGTGACGTTGCTGACCTGGTCGGCGCGCGCTTCCATGGCCTGGGCGGCGCGGTCGGCCTCTTCCTGGGACTGGATACGCACATTGAGCAAGGTGCGGGTGACTTCCATCTTCACCACGTCCAGCAGCTGCGAGAACAGCTCGAAGGCTTCGCGCTTGTACTCCTGCTTGGGGTTCTTCTGCGCATAGCCGCGCAAGTGGATGCCTTGGCGCAGATAGTCCAGCGAGGCCAGATGCTCGCGCCAGTGTTGGTCGATGCTTTGCAGCAGCACCATGCGCATGAAAGGCGTCAGCTGCTCGATGCCGACGCGGGCGATCTTGTCGTTGAAGGAGGCATCGCCGGCCTTGACCACGGCCTCGACGATCTCTTCGTCGGTGATGGCATCGCTCTTCTCGACCAGGGCCTTGAGCGGCACGTCGAGCTGCCACTCGTCGCGCAGCACGCGCTCCAGGCTGGCCAGGTCCCACTGCTCTTCCAGGCTTTCGGCCGGGACGAAGGTGCGCACCACATCGGTCAGGCTGCTGGCGCGCAGATTGGTGATCTGCTCGACCAGGCTTTCGGCTTCGAGGATGTCGTTGCGCTGCTGGTAGATGACCTTGCGCTGGTCGTTCGAGACGTCGTCGTACTCGAGCAGCTGCTTGCGGATGTCGAAGTTGCGGCCTTCGACCTTGCGCTGGGCGCTTTCGATCGAGCGGGTGACGATGCCGGCCTCGATGGCCTCGCCCTCGGGCATCTTCAGGCGGTCCATGATGGCGCGCACGCGGTCGCCCGCGAAGATGCGCATCAGCTGGTCGTCCAGCGACAGGTAGAAGCGCGAGCTGCCCGGGTCGCCCTGGCGGCCCGAACGACCACGCAGCTGGTTGTCGATGCGGCGGCTTTCATGGCGCTCGGTGGCGATGATGCGCAGGCCGCCCTGGGCCTTGACGGCCTCGTGCAAGCCTGCCCATTCGCTCTTGAGCTTGGCGATGCGCTCGGCCTTGACCGAATCGGGCAGCGAGGCGTCGGCTTCGATGACCTTGACCTGGTTCTCGACATTGCCACCCAGCACGATGTCGGTACCGCGACCGGCCATATTGGTGGCGATGGTGATCACGCCGGGGCGGCCGGCCTGGGCCACGATCTCGGCTTCCTTGGCGTGCTGCTTGGCGTTCAGCACCTGATGCGGCAGCTTTTCCTTGTTCAGCAGGGCCGAGATCAGCTCGGAGTTCTCGATCGAGGTGGTGCCCACCAGCACGGGCTGGCCGCGCTCGTGGCAATCGCGGATGTCGCGCACCACGGCTTCGAACTTTTCCTTGTTGGTCTTGTAGACCAGGTCGAGTTCGTCGCGGCGTTGGGTCGGGCGGTTGGGCGGGATCACCACGGTTTCCAGGCCGTAGATTTCCTGGAATTCGTAGGCTTCGGTGTCGGCCGTGCCGGTCATGCCGCCCAGCTTGCCATACATGCGGAAATAGTTCTGGAAGGTGATCGAGGCCAGGGTCTGGTTCTCGCTCTGCACCGCCACGCCTTCCTTGGCTTCCACGGCCTGGTGCAGGCCATCGCTCCAGCGGCGGCCGGTCATCAGGCGGCCGGTGAACTCGTCGACGATGGTGACTTCACCGTTCTGCACCACGTAGTGCTGGTCGCGGTGGTAGATGTGGTGGGCACGCAGCGCTGCATACAGGTGGTGCATCAGCGAGATATTGGCCGCGTCGTAGAGGCTGGCGCCTTCGGGCAGCAGGCCGGCTTCGGCGAGCAGGCGCTCGGCGTTATCGTGGCCGTCTTCGGTCAGGTAGATCTGGTGCGATTTTTCGTCGACGGTGAAATCACCCGGCTCGATCACGCCCTCGCCGGTGCGCGGGTCGAGTTCGCCAATCTGCTTCTTCAGGCGCGGCGCCACCTGGTTGATGGCCAGATAGACATCGGTCTGGTCGTCGGCCTGGCCCGAGATGATCAGCGGGGTGCGGGCTTCGTCGATCAGGATGGAGTCCACCTCGTCGACGATGGCGTAAGCCAGCGGTCGCTGCACGCGATCGGCCACATCGTGGACCATGTTGTCGCGCAGGTAATCGAAGCCGTACTCGTTGTTGGTGCCGTAGGTCACATCGGCGGCGTAGGCGGCCTGCTTCTGCTCGCGCGGCATATTGGGCAGGTTGATGCCCACGCTCAAGCCGAGGAAGTTGTAGAGCTGGGCCATCCACTCGGCGTCACGCTTGGCCAGGTAGTCGTTGACCGTCACCAGATGCACGCCCTTGCCGGTCAGCGCATTCAGGTAGACCGGCAGCGTGCCCATCAGGGTCTTGCCTTCACCGGTGCGCATTTCGGCGACCTTGCCGGCATGCAGCACCATACCGCCGATCAGCTGCACATCGAAATGACGCATCTTGAGCGCGCGCTTGCTGCCTTCACGCACGACGGCAAAGGCCTCGGGCAAGAGGGCATCCAGCGATTCGCCCTGGGCCACGCGTGCCTTGAACTCGGCGGTCTTGGCCCGCAGGGCGTCGTCGTCAAGGGCTTCGAACTTGGGTTCCAGCGCATTGATCTGCTGGACGACGCGGCGATAGCCCTTGAGCAAGCGCTCATTGCGGCTACCGAAAATCTGGGTGAGAAGCTTGGGCAACATGCAGCGTGATGGTTTGTTCGGTCGTGGAACGGGGGCCTGCCTGAGGCTGGCTCCTGGTGACGGCTGTCGCTGCCGGCGTGCATCGTGAAATTCGCGCCGCGAGACTGGGCCTTCTGTGTGAGACGGGTCTTCTTGTGTTGTTTCTGATCGCGCCCGGTCCATATGGGGCGTGCAGCCGCACTTGCAAGCACGGCCCTACGCAAAATCCACGGTGATCCAGACGCAAAAGCCCGTCAGTTTAGCATTCGCCATTTGACAAACCTGGGCCTTCGCCCCCCGGGCAAGCCCCGGCTTGCGGGGGCGCAAGCCGGCAGCGCGCCGTACACTGCCGCCATGCGCGCACCGTTCCGAATCCGCCCCCCCGGCAGCCCCAGCACATGCGCGGTGCCCGACCCGCTGCCGATCTCGCAAGCCCTGGCCGGCCACGACGCCTTGGCCCGCCTGGGGCGCTTGCTCCATGAATCGAAACGACGCATGGCCGTGGTCGCCCCCGCCCTGCCCGGCGCGCTGAGCCGCTTCATCAAACCCGGCCCGGTGGACGAAGAAGGCTGGAGCCTGATCGCCGCCAACGCCGCCGTGGCTGCCAAGCTTCGCCATCTGCAACCGCGGCTGGAAGAGTTGCTGGCCGAGCAAGGCATTCAGCCGCACAAGGTGCGCATCAAGGTCGAGCAGCAGGGCTGAAGCGCGAGGCGCCGGCTCTACGGCGCTCTAGCACCAGCGAGCCAAAGACAACAGGGACGGCAAGGACGAAAAAAAACGAGCCTTCTTGCGAAGACTCGTTTTCTCGTTTTGTGCGTCTGGTGCCGGCTATCGGATTCGAACTGATGACCTACCGCTTACAAGGCGGTTGCTCTACCAACTGAGCTAAGCCGGCACTAGCCCTCCAGTATAGCCGGAGTTTTGACGCTCCAGCCTCGAAGGATTCAAGAACGCGACGCAAAAGCGGATCGGGCGCGATCTCTCACTTGACCCGCTTGAGTGCGGGACGGCCGGCGCCCGGCCCCGGGCCATCGGGCTCGGAGCCATCGTCCGGCGCCGCATCAGCGGCCGGTGCGGGCGAAGCCGGCACCGAGCTCAGCGCCGGGGTGGCCGCAATGGGCTCGGGCGCCACAGCGGGGACCACAGCAGGCGATTGAGGCGCCGATTCGCTGGCCGGCGATTCATCGGCCGACGCAGAAGCAGGCGAAGGCACAGAAGCCAGGCGCAGACCGCGCACAGGTTTCGGCGCATCTGCCGCCGCCGGAGATGCAACGACAGCGGCCGCTGCGGGCGGCACGGCAGCGTCAGCCACCTCTGGCGCCGGGAAGGCCATGCCCTGCCCGTTCTCACGGGCATAAATAGCCACCACATGGTCGACCGGAACGATGATCTCGCGCGCCGTGCCGCCAAAGCGGGCCTTGAACTGGATGAACTCGTTGCCGAGGTCCAGGCCGCTGGTGGCGTCAAAGCCGACGTTCAGCACGATCTCGTTGTTGCTGACGTACTCCATCGGCACCTGCACGAGGCGGTCGACATGGACCGCGATGTAGGGCGTGAAGCCGTTGTCAGTGCACCAGTCATGCAGGGCGCGAATCAGATAGGGACGGGTCGAGCTGTTGCCCGGACCGCCCTTGTCGGTGCTTTGATCCATGTCGAACTCTTGTGCTCTCGCTTCG